>JAQUUP010000024.1 GCA_028693815.1 Candidatus Omnitrophota bacterium | reverse complement strand
AGCGTTTTGCCCAAGCAGTTGTTCTCTCAACCGCTTTTTTAGCTTCCTTTTCCCCACATGGATACGGAGCACATTCATCTAAAGGCATCATCATGTCTGACCCTAAAATACCCTGAATAGAAACAATATCTTCAGGAGTCAAGAAATGAGTTGATCCATCTAAATGTGATTGAAATTTTACACCTTGATCTGTTATTTTCCGAAATTGTGAAAGACTAAAAACTTGATACCCTCCGCTATCTGTTAAAATAGGCTTATCCCAGCTCATAAATCCATGAAGTCCGCCCGCATTCTTTATAATATCCATCCCTGGACGTAAAAATAAATGATATGTATTTGACAATATAATTTGAGAACCAATGCTTACCAAATCTTCATTCGACAAAGATTTCACTGTTGCATTCGTTCCGACAGGCATAAAAAATGGAGTCTGAATTTCTCCATGCCCTGTTTTAAGCGTTGCTCGCCTTGCCCTTGTATTCTTATCTTGGTGGTGTATTGTAAACATAAATGAGCGCCTGACTTACGCGACTAAAAAAGCACTAAGTCAGCCTTTACGATTTTACCCCACACACAAAGTGTGCTGGGGTTGTTGATCCTTTAACCCTAAACTATTAACATACAGTCGCCATAGCTATAAAACCGATACTTCTCTTTAATCGCCTCATGATATGCGTGCATAATTAAATCACGCGTTGCAAATCCACAAACAAGCATTAAAAGAGTACTTTTAGGAAGATGAAAATTTGTCAAAAGCGCATCAACAACGCGAAACTGGAATCCCGGATAAATAAAAAGATCTGAAGCTCCTTTAAATTTTCCTTTTTTTGCGACTGTTTCAAGTACACGACAACTCGTTGTCCCAACCGCAACAACCTTTTTATTGTGTTTCTTAGATCTTAAAATAGAGTCCCAAGTTCCTTTCGAAACCAAAAAATCTTCTTTATGCATTTTATGCGAAACAACATCATCTTCCTCTATAGGTCGAAATGTACCATAATTAACATGCAGCGTTACTCTCTTAATCGAATGACCTGACTCTTTCAACCCATTTAAAAGTCTATCGGTAAAATGCAATCCTGCCGTCGGAGCGGCAACCGATCCTTGTCTCTTCGCATAAACTGTTTGATAATTTATTTGATCGGATTTTTCATCGGACCTTTTAATGTATGGCGGCAAAGGAATATGGCCTATCTTCTTTAAATACGGCATAACCTCTTTTCGATTAAATCGAACAATCATCTTTTCTCGATCAACAAGTTTAGCCCAAAGCGTTGTGCCATCGAAAAGAATCTTTTCATTATCTTTAATCTTACGCAAAGGACGCATCAACGTTTCATAACAATATCCATCTGAAAGCTTCTTTAGAAGAAACACCTCAACTTCACGTCCTCCAAATTCTTTTCTACCAAAGAGTCGTGCAGGAACAACCTTGCTGTCGTTTAAAACCAACATGCTTTTCTTAGGTAAATAACAATTTAAATTAAAAAAATGATCATGGGTGATTTTAGAGGTTGCACGATTCACAATCATCAGTTTAGCTTCATCGCGCTTTTTAAGCGGATATTGCGCAATCAACTTTTCAGAAAGATCGTAATCAAAATCACTCAAGCGCATAAATTATTTATACTCAACAATATTGGAACCAGGATAATAATAATGAAGAATTTCATCAAACTGATAGAAATTACGAGCCATAAAATTTGCGCCCCACTGGCAAAGCCCGACACCATGACCCCATCCTTTTCCGATAAAGTTAACATAGTATCCCTGCATATCTATAATATAATTATTACTTTTAATTAAGTTTGGTCCAACAATTTGACGAAAATCTTTCCCGGAGATAATAACTTCTTTATTATCACGCGTGATAATCTTTAGCTTATTGATACGCCCACTCTGGTTTCGATCAACAACTTGAATCTCCTGAATAAGCCATAAATTATATCCATTTAAATTAAGCTTATCCTGAATATCTTTAAGCTGAATATTTTTCTTCCAAAAATAATGAGGCGATTTCCTACAAAATTTGCAAGTCACCCCTCTCAACGGAACAATATCATGATCCCATAATTCTTTGACGTTTTCTGTCTTGCCTGCGCATGTTGCATGATAATATGCTGGTAGAACTTCGCCATCATATCTTAAAATCAATCCTTTTGTGCGATCAACAGCTAAATTTGTTCGATATCGCTCTGCGCTCTTCCCGCCATAAACCTGAGAATAAATATCACTTCTAAGGTCATAGATCTGTTTTTTATTTCTTTCTTTTATATAAACAGCATAAGTTCTTGCAGCCACAGCCTGTGCCTTAATCGCCTCTAGAGGCCAACGATCAGAAATTTCTCGATACAAAACACCTTTAATATATTTTTCTAAACTAATAACATTAACAACAGTTAAAAGGTCATCGTTGTTTCGCACAATATCAACACGACCTCTAAAGCGCAATCCATCAATATAAATGCTCGCATCGTAATAGGGCGTAATCCGCAAATAACGAGAATCATAATAATCATTCCCAATCTGAATTCCGGCATCTTTCACAAAAACAATTGATGGGTGAAAAGATTGATCCTGCCTTAAAACTAAATTCTTAGAAAAATCAAAAATGCTGAAAGGCCCTTTGACGTTCAGGGAGAATTCTTTTGCCTGTTCTAAGACAGCCACACGGACAATCTGATTTGGAACCAAATCATCTAAAATCAGCTGACTGCGAATGCTGCACCCTAAGCACAGAGATACAATAAAAAAGAGTGTGAGAAATTTTTTTATCATCTGAGATGAAATACTAAAATAATTGTTTTTGGTCGCTTCTCTGAGAGGAAAAAGACCCTAAATGCTTAAACGCCTTTTCGGTAAGCTCGCGCCCTCTTTGTGTTCGCTTTAAAAATCCTTTTTTAAGCAAAAACGGCTCAACCACATCAACAATCGTATCAACTTCTTCATTTAAAGTTGCCGCAATTGCCTCGACGCCTGCTGGCCCTCCACTGTAGTGTGCTGAAATAACATTTAAGAGGTTTCGATCTTTGTCATCTAGCCCTTCTTGATCAATGCCTAATGTTGCCATCGCCTTTTGAACAATATCAAGATTAATCCGTCCTGAATCTGTTTTAACTTGTGCATAATCACGAACTCGGCGTAAAAGCCGATTGGCGATACGAGGAGTTCCACGGGATCGCCTTGCAATTTCTAAAGAAGCATTCAAATCAATTTGAAGACTTAACTTCTTTGCTGAATTAATTATGATTTGAGATAAATCGTCTATTGCATAAAAGTCCAAATGATGAAATATACCAAATCGATCTCGCAAAGGTGATGCCAAAAGCCCACTACGTGTCGTTGCGCCAATAAGCGTAAATGGTTTAAGATTAAACTTGATCGTCTTAGCATACGGCCCTTTATCAACAATAAAATCAATCTGAAAATTCTCCATTGCCGGATACAAAAATTCTTCAACCGCTTTTGAAAGACGATGAATTTCATCAATAAAAAGGATATCCCCTTCTTCAAGATTTGTCAAAATTCCAATAAAATCACCGGCGCGATCAATGGCAGGGCCAGACGTTACAGTAATCCGTGAATTCATTTCATGGGCAATAATATACGAAAGAGATGTTTTGCCTAATCCTGGAGGCCCAGAAAAAAGCATATGCTCAACAGGTTCTGCTCTTTGCCTTGCTGCTTGAATCGAAACACGAAGGCTTTCGACTAAATCTTTCTGCCCAACAAAATCATCAAGCTTCGAAGGCCTAAGAGATAAACTAACAACAGCATCCTCTTCTGTCTCACTATTAAGAACTAATTTTCTTCGTTCATCTGACATGAATCTTCCTGACTTTGATTTTCTTGCAAATCTTGAACACTTTCTTGCGGCTCAACCTCTTGCTCTTCATGTTGATCCCCATTCTCATCGGATGGAGCTAAATTTTCCCGATTGCGCATAACCTCAATCTCACCAAAAATACCTTTTTGCATTGCAACCACTTCTCTTAAACGGATCAGCTCTAAAATAGCCATAAATGTAACAATGATCTCATCTTTGCTTCTCGCCTTGCCAAATAAATCATTTAAGAAAATATTTGTTTTATCTAAAAACAAATGGAGAATATCATGGATCTTTTGCTCGACGGTAAACTCTTCTTTGATGACTTCATAAAAAACATTCTTAGGAATACCTTTAAGAGCATTAGAAAATGCGGAAATCAAATCAAATAAATTAGCTTCAAAATAAATCTCAGTCGCATCCTCTTTAAGCTCTTTAACTTTCTCTTCATCCACAGTACGAGGAAAAAAATCTTGGCGTACCAACGCTTTTTGATTCAACGTCTCAGCTGCTTCCTTAAATTTCTTATATTCGAGTAAACGACGTACAAGCTCATCACGAGGATCTTCTTGCTCTGCCTGCTCCTCGACTGGATCAGGAGGAAGAAGCATCTTAGATTTAATCTGCATTAAGGTTGCTGCCATAACGAGAAAATCGCCAACCACATCTAAATCTAAAAGCTGCATCATATCAAGATACCCTAAATACTGATCAGCTATTTGAGCAATTGGAATATCATAAATATTGAGCTCATCTTTCTTGATCAAATAAAGCAAAAGATCAAGAGGGCCTTCAAAAACTTCTAATTTTATACGATAACTCATAATTTTCCAAAAACCTTATCTTTAACTTCAGCAATTGTTTTCTGAGCGATCACTCTCGCATTCTTAGCACCCTCGCATAAAATATCTCGAACCCTGTCTTTATCTTTCAAAAAGATAGCTCTCTTCTCTTGAATAGGCGCAAGTACTTTAAGAATCTCTTGGGATAAAATCTTTTTGCATTCTGTGCATCCTTTTTCTGCTTTTGTGCACCAAGCACATACATCTTGTCTTTTGTCTGGAGAAAAAACAGAATAATAACTAAAAACATTACAAACGTCTGGATGTCCCGGATCATTTAACCGAAGACGTTTCGGATCTGTAAACATTGTGTTTACTTTCTTTTCAACAACTTCTTTAGAGTCTGAAAGATTAATTGTATTGTCATAACTTTTACTCATCTTTCGGCCATCAAGACCCAGCAATCGTGGCGTTTTTGTCAAAATAGCTTTACAATCCTCAAAAATATCTGATTTATAAAGATAATTAAATCGACGAGAAATTTCTCTTGTTAACTCAATGTGCGGCAACTGATCTTCTCCGATCGGAACAGCTTGCGCTTTATAAAGCAAAATATCAGCCGCTTGCAAAACCGGATACCCTAAAAAAGCATACGTATGAAGATCTCGTGTTTTAATCTCACGCAATTGCTCTTTATATGTTGGATTTCGCTCAAGCCAACCCAAAGGAGTAAAGCAAGAAAAAAACATATAAAGCTCAAGATGCTCAGGAACGTCCGACTGAACAAAAATTGTTGATTCCTTAGGATCAATTCCACAAGACAGCCAATCAATCGCCATATCCAAAATATTATCCTTAATTGATTCACTGTTCTCGTACTCACCCATCAATGCATGCCAATCAACAATGCCGAAAATACATTTATATTCTCTTTGTAACTCAGTCCAATTTTGCAATGCTCCAACTAAATGTCCCAAATGAAGCTTTCCAGTTGGACGCATCCCACTAAAAATTGTTTTTTTATTCATAAAAATCCTTTAAAAACTATTTTTACAATTCTCTTTGAATCGTTTCTAATTCAAAGGCCTCGATGATATCACCTGCCTGCACTTGATCAAAACCTTTAATTGTAACACCGCATTCAAATCCCTCACGAACTTCACGAACATCATCCTTAAAGCGCTTCAAAGAATCAATTTCGCCAGAAAAAACTTCTTCTCCGTTGCGTAATATAATAATCTTTGCTTTACGAGTAACTTTTCCCTTCTGAACAAAGCTACCGGCAACGATACCCGACTTGCTTAGTTTGAAAACTTGTCTAATTTCAACGCGCCCTAAAAAGATTTTCTTAATCTTTGGCTCAAGAAGCCCAGACAATGCTTTTTTAATATCGTCAACCGCATCATAAATAATACGATACTGCCTAAGATCAACATTTTGCTTTTCAATCTCTTCCTTTGCCTTGGAATCAGTATCAACATGAAATCCAACAATAATGGCATTCGAAGCGCCAGCTAAAATAACATCCGCCGCGTTAATATTTCCGGTTCCAGTATGAATAAACTTAATCTGAACTTCATCATTAGCAAGCTTTCCCAAAGAATCTTTTAAAGCCTCTAAAGATCCCTGAACATCAGCCTTCATAACAATATTAAGCTCCCTAATTTTCCCTTGCTGAATTTGCGAATACAAATCTTCCAAAGTAATTTTCTGAGATGCCTGAAGTTTTTTGTTTTTTATATCTGTTGTTCGTCTTAATGCAATTTCCTTAGCTGTCTTTTCATCTGGAACAACATGAAATACTTCGCCTGCTTCAGGAATACCAGAAAGACCTAAAATCTCTACAGGCGTTGCAGGAGGAGCTTCGTTAATTGGACGATCATGGTCATCAAACATAGCCTTAATTCTTCCAAAATATGGACCAGCAACCGCAATATCTCCATCCCGTAAAGTTCCTGCTTGAACAATAATCGAAGCCATGGCTCCTTTACCATGGCTCAAATGAGCTTCAACAACAATACCAGACGCAGAACGGTCTGGGTTAGCTTTTAACTCCAACATTTCTGCTTCCAAGATAATCATCTCTAATAAATCATTAACGCCATCTCCGGTTTCAGCAGAAACACCAACCACAACTGTTTTCCCTCCCCAATCCTCTGGAGACAAATCTCTATCAGAAAGCTGTTTTTTAACCTTATCAATATCAGCATTACGCTTATCCATTTTGTTAACCGCAACAACAATAGGAACGCCTGCAGCGCGCGCATGATCAATAGCCTCTTCAGTCTGAGGCATAACACCTTCATCAGCAGCAACAACCAAAATAACTAAATCTGTAATATGCGCACCACGTGCACGCATTGAAGTAAACGCAGCATGCCCAGGAGTATCTAAAAATGTAATCGATCCCTTTGGCGTTTTAACAGAATAAGCCGCCATATGCTGCGTAATACCGCCATGCTCTTTATCGGTAATGTTACTTTTTCTAATTCGATCAAGAAGAGATGTTTTCCCATGATCAACGTGACCCATAAAAGTAATAACTGGAGGTCTGGCTTTAAGCAATTCTGGCTTATCTTCTTCATGTAATATAAGGAGCTGTTCTTCCTGAGTTTTTTCTTTAATATAAGAAAAATTTAGATCTGTCAAAATCTTGTTAACACCTTCTTCGTCTAAAACTTGATTAATCGTCGCAAAAACTCCCTTTTGCATTAAAACCTTAAGAACAACACTCGGTTTTTGTTGTAATTTAACAGCCAAATCTTTAATACTAATTGGAAAATCAATCTCAATATTCTTTTTAGGACCTTGCGACGGATCTGGAACATCGGCAACTTTTGCCTGCTGCGAATGACGAGCAGAAGAACGGTAACCGTGTCTTTTTCTAAAATTCTTTTGATAAACAAACTTCTTTTGCTCAATAGGTTGTAAAACTTTTTCAATAGGTTTTTCAACTAGTTTTGGTGCAGATTGTTTTACTTGAGGTTCTTCTTTGGCTGGCAAAGATTCTTTTTTTGTTTCAACTTTCTTTTTCTCTAAAACAACTTTCTTCTTTTTTTGATCAATCGCCTTAACAGAGGCTGGTTCTTTTGTCTTTGCAGTCACTTTAGGCTTTGCCTTAGCTGAAACATTCTTTACGTTCTCAGAAACTACTTTCTTTGCAGTTGGCTTTGCTTGATTCTTAACAACTTTTTTAACTACTACCTTTTTCGCTGTTTTCTTTGCCTCTTTTGTCCTTGCACCAGAAACTATCTTTTTCTTAAGAGTTGCTTTGACTACTTTATCCTTACCAGACTTAGCAACCTCTTTCTTTGCAGATGTCTTCGCTTCAACAACAAGCTTTCTTTCTTCTTTTGGCTTCAGCACAATCTTCTTTCCATTTTTTTCAAGGGATCGTTTGACAACAGCCAAGGCAGCCTCGCTAAGCTCTTGCTTTCCGTCTTTTGCCTTTAATTTTAAAGATTTTAATTCACCCAAAATATCTTGAGCTGACAGGCCATATTCTTTCGCTAGTTCTGATACACGCATAATAATTGACCACTATCCTTTTTTCTTTTTTTGTTTAGTAAATTTCTTTGCTTCCTTAATCATATTTTCTGCCTTAACTTTCCCAAGCCCTTTAATCTGCGAAAGCTCCTCAGCAGAACTTTCCGCAATTTGCTTTAAAGTTAAAAAACCTTTTTCATTAAGTGCAACAATAGCCTTATCCCCAACACCGGTTAAATCGGCAATAGAAAGACCTTGATCTTGAACAATCGACTCTGTTGCCTTTTGCGGTAACTTTGTCGAATGCTCTTTCCATTGCTCCTCAGAAAAAACCTCTAGCTGCCAACCAAGAAGCTGTCCGGCAAGACGAATATTCTGTCCATGCCTTCCTATCGCTATTGAAAGCTGATCATCCGGAACAACAACATCGGCTCTCTTTCCTTCCGCATTTAAATACATCTCTAAAATTTCAGCGGGAGAAAGAGCCGCCTGAATATACATTCGACTATCTTCTGCATACCGAACAATGTCAATTTTTTCGCCATGCAATTCAGTAACAACACTCTTGACGCGAGATCCTCTCATCCCAACACAGGCGCCAACACAATCCACTTTTTCCTCTTTTGAATAAACAGCAATTTTAGTCCGCTCTCCAGCGTCACGCGCAATAGCCTTAACCTCAACAATTCCGTCATAAATCTCAGGAACTTCTATCTCAAAAAGCCGTTTAACAAAATTTGGATGTGAGCGAGACAAGACAATCTGTGGACCTTTACTTTCTCGACGAACATCCAACACATAGGCACGAACGCGATCCCCTTGTTTAAACTCTTCTTTACTTGATTGCTCGCTTTTTGGAATAAATCCTTCTGTTTTAGCTAAGTCAACAATAATATTTCCTTTATCAATACGATATACGCTTCCATTGACAATCTGACCAATACGCGCATAGTATTCATTGTAAATAACATCTTTTTCTGCCTCTCGAATCTTCTGAATAACAACTTGCTTTGCTGTCTGGGCAGCAATACGTCCGAAATCTTTAGATTTGATCTCTTCGCCATCAGCATACGCCATTAGCTTTCCTGTTTTTCGGTCCAAAACAACCTGAATCTCTTTTTCTTTATCAATCGTCCAAATTTTGCGAGCAGCCGATGTAACCGCAGTCTCAACCGCCTCGATCAAAATCTCTTTATTAATTCCTTTGTCCCGTTCAATCTGATCTAAAATAACCAATAATTCACTATCCATAAAAATATCCCTTCTTTCAAATAATTTGCTTTGCTTTAATAATCGTTTTAAATGGCAACACAACCTCGTTTTTATCACAAACGATACAAATTGTATCTGCCCCAACTGATTTCATGACTCCCTGATGCTCTATCTTTCCACCAACAGATTCCTCTAAATAAACAATAATTTCTCGGCCCTCCATGCGCAAAAAATCTTTTTTAGTCTGAATATCACGATCTGCTCCCGGCGATGCAACTTCAAAAAAACAATCATCCGTTATCAAATTTTCGTTTTCTAAGATTTCTCGAATCTTCCTATTAAGACTGACACACTCATCAACAATGATCCCACCTTTTGGCTTATCTGTTAAAACCTGAACCATAAAACTATTATTCTTTTTACTCATATTAAGCTCAATTAAATCGAAACCTTCAGATTTTAGAACTTGCTCAACAATTTGCTCTACTTTTTCTTTTATAAGATTCACAATAATCCTCTTCTAATTTTTATCTAACCATTTCTTGAATTTTGGACAAAACAGCATCTCGATCAATTTCGAACGCTTCGCCTGTTTGTCTATTCTTAATCTCAACTTTATTATCGGCCAATGTTCGCTTTCCGATAACAACCTTAATTAGAATTCCAATCAAATCAGAATCCTTAAACTTTCGTCCCGGACTCTCATCACGATCATCTATCAAAGCATCAATGCCTAATTTCTCAAATGCCTCGTAATATTGTTCCGCCGCGTCCATAACATCTTTATCCGCTGTCTGAAGTGGCAAAATTTCTACATCAAAAGGAGCCACCTCTTTAGGCCACAGGATTCCAGCATCATCATTATTTTTCTCAATAATCGTTGCAATCAAACGACTCACCCCTATTCCATAACAACCCATAATGACCGTTTGTTTCTTGCCTTTATCATCGACAAAAGAAACATCTAATGCTTTGCTATATTTTGTCCCAAGCTGAAAAATATGCCCAATCTCGATAGCAGGTGTCTTCTTGAGTTTTTCTTTTTTACATTTTGGACAAACCATTTTTTCATCTGCTTCATTAACACCCAAAGCATTACCACAAGCCGAACAGCAAAAAACTTGATCTTCCCCAATCTCTGCAGGAATCATAAACTCGTGTGAAACATCTCCCCCCATAGCACCTGAATCTGCAGCAACAATCACAACATCAAGCCCGCAACGTGCAAATATCTTTTGATATGCATCATACATTAAATTATAATTCTTTTGCAAACCCTCCATATCTCGATCAAAGCTATAGGCATCTTTCATAATAAATTCACATGCCCGAACAATTCCAAATCTTGGTCTCATCTCATCTCTAAACTTTGTCTGAATCTGGTAAAGAACAACGGGAAGCTGCCTATAGGACTGAATGTGGTTCTTAACCAAATCTGTAATAACCTCTTCGTGTGTCGGCCCTAAACACATCGCGCGCCCTTTTTTGTCTTCAAACTTGATCATAACATCTTTTAAAGTTTCGTCTCGTCCGGTTTTCTTCCATAAATCCATTGGCTGAAGACAAGAAAGAAAAAGCTCGCATGCACCAATCCTATTCATCTCTTCATTAATAATTTTTTCAATTCGTCTTAAAACTCTTAAGCCCAAAGGCAAATAACAATAAACACCTGAGGTGAGCATCTGCACGAGACCTGCGCGCAGCAAAAGTTGATGGCTGATCGCTTCTGTCCCTATCGGAGTTTCCTTTAATGTCGGTATAAAAAATTTTGACCAACGCATTCTAAGTTCCTTTATTCAAAAAAGTTTTGTGTTAATTTAATATTACGTTTAACAAATTTGCTATAAAACGACGGTTTACGCTTCTTCACAAACCAATTGCCAAGCACTTTCCCGTCATCAGTAACCTTTTCTTGTTTATAATAAAAAATATTCTCAAATAAAACTTCGTCTGATTCCTTGCCATACTGCAAATCTGTAATATGTGTTATTCGTCTTTTCCCGTCAATAAAAAGCTCTGTATGAACAATTAAATCAATCGCACTAACAATTTGACGTCGAATTTCATCAACGCTTAAATGAATACCGCTCATCAAAAGCATTGTCACAAGTCGATTATAACAATCTCGAGGAGAATCACCATGAACAATCGCAAGCGAACCCGAATGACCACTGCTAATCGATTGAATCAAATCCAAAGCCTCTGACCCACGGACCTCACCAATAATGATTCTATCAGGTCTCATGCGAAGGGAATTAACGAATAGATCTCGAATACTCACAGCCCCTTTTCCCTCAATATTTGATGATTTTGCTTGAAGACGAACAACGTGTTGCTGCTTAAGTCCAAGCTCTGCCGTATCTTCAATTGTGATAATACGCTCTTGCTCTGGAATATATTTTGAGAGCACGTTAAGCGCAGTTGTCTTTCCTGTTCCAGTCGCTCCAGAAAAAATAATATTAAGCTTTGCCTTAATTGCGCCAACTAAAAATTCCCCCATCTCAGGGCTTAGCGTACCTAATTTTAAAAGGTCATCTAAAGTCTCGATTTGAGAAGAAAATTTTCGAATCGTCAAAACTGGACCAACTAAAGAAACAGGAGGCAAAATAATATTAACCCTTGACCCATCAGGAAACGAAAAATCAACATATGGCGAAGACTCATCAACACGTCTTCCAGAGCTTGATGCCGATAAAATTTTCTGAATTGTATGCATCAATTCTTTTGTATCAGAAAACTTAACATCACTAAGCTCAATCTTTCCATTTCTTTGAAGATAAATCGCACTTGGCCCGTTAATCATAATTTCCGTGATAGTATCATCTTCCATCAAAGGACGTAATGGTCCAAGACTAATAACAGAGCTCACCATCTCACGAATCAAAATTCCCTTTTCTTCATCCATAAGTACAATTTCATTTTGAGCACAAACAAAATCAATCGCATTCTTTGTCTGTATTCGCAGCTGATCTTCATCCAATTTATCTTTAACAGATAAAAAATCTGTTTTTGTGATTAAGTGCTGCTGAACAAGATTTCTAATTCTATCGAGATTCATTGCGTCTCCTTGAAGATTTAAATTCTTTTAAAATCCTAAATAATGCCAAAACTGAACAATCTTATCAAATATTCCATAACGAACAAAATCTGTATAAAAAACAAATACAGCCAAGCAAATAATAAGGCTAAATCCAATACGATTGATAATCTCATCAACCCTTCGAGATAACGGCTTTCCTTTTATTTTTTCAATTCCGAATAAAAGCAGATGCCCTCCATCTAAAACAGGAAATGGCAATAAATTAAAAATAGCCAAACTTGCTGATATCACTGCCATAATATACATGACATAAGAAAAGCCCATGCTCGCTGCTTTTTTAATAATATAAAATATTCCAATAGGGCCAGTCACAGCATCTTTAGCAGACATCGCTCCAGTAACCATCAAATAAAGAGCTTTATAAGTCGTAAATGTAATATCTTTTAGTTTTTCTGCAGCCTTTGCAATTGATTCAACAACACCATAACGCAACAAAACAATCTCTTCTTTTGATCTGATTCCAACAACGCGCGATTCAATTTTTTGACCAAAAATATTTTCTGATGCCATCGAAATAGGAGCTAGGGAAATATTCTTTTTTTTGTTTCCTCTCATTACAAGCACATCAAGCTCTGCACCCTTAGAATTTGAAATGTATTTCTGAACATCTTCCCAGCTATTCATTTGATTCGAATCAATTGATAAAATTTTATCATTAACAGCAAAACCTGCTTGCATCGCAGGATAATCATCAACTAACTCTCCTATTTGTGTTGTCACCGCAGGATACCCAGCAAAAAATACAATACAAAAACATAGAAAAGCAAAAATATAATTAACAACCGGCCCTGCAATAACAACCAGCGATCTTAATCCGACGGCCTTAGAATAAAATTCCTCTTTCTCACCTTTACATTCTTCTCGTTCATCACCTGCCATTTTAACATAACCGCCTAAAGGAATCAGGCAGACCAAAAACTCTGTATCCCTTAATATTTTTCCAAAGATCTTTGGACCAAAACCAATCGCAAAACGCTCGACTTTAATTCCTAAAGATTTCGCTACAATAAAGTGCCCCATTTCATGGACAATAACCAAAATACTCAAAACAATAATAAATACTAATGTTCCCATTTCTTACCTATCAATTTCCTTTCTCGCTTGTTCACGCGCCCATCGATCTGATTCTAAAATCATTTTTAAATTAGGATTCTTTATCATTTTATGGTATCGAACAACTTTTTGAACAACTTTATATATCTGTGAAAACTTTATTTCTTGCTTTAAAAAAGCATCAACCGCCTCTTCATTCGCTGCGTTCAAAACACTTGGTAAGCTTCCAGATTTCTGAGCAACCTCATAACATAATTTTAAAGATGGAAACTTTTTAAAATCTGGTTTTTGAAACGTCAATTTCTTCTGCTTAATAAAATCTAACGAAGATAATCCTGTTTCAACCCTCTTTGGATATGTCAGTGCATACTGTATTGGAATACGCATATCTGTCACACCTAATTGTGCAATAATTGCACCATCGCAAAATTCAACCATCGAATGAATAATAGATTCCGGATGAATCAACACTTGAATCTTTTCAGCAGGCAAATTAAATAAGCGCATCGCTTCAATAATTTCTAACCCTTTATTCATCAATGTCGCAGAATCAACTGTAATCTTTTTTCCCATGCTCCAACGAGGATGAGCTAAAATTTGTTTAACCGAAATTTGATCAAACTCAAGTCGATTCACATCTTTCAAAGAACCACCTGAAGCTGTTAAGTATACCCTATTCAAATCCCTTTTGTCTCGCCCTTCCAAACACTGAAAAATCGCACTCTGTTCACTATCTACAGGAATAACCGTTGCTTTATGCTTTCTGGCCTCACTCATAATAATATCACCAGCCATCACTAATGCTTCTTTATTCGCCGGAGCAATAATTTTTCCACAACGAGCAGCTTCTAAAAAAGGTTCTAACGCCGCTCTACCCTGAATACCTAAAATAACAATATCAACATCCGGACGATTAACTAATAATGCGATTTCTGAAGCAACATCGAAAATTTTAACGCCTCGAGAATAGATTCGCTTCTTTAAATCTAAAATCTTTTCTTTCTGAAGAGCAACATATTTAGGATTAAACTTTCTAATCTGACTCTCAAGAAGAGCCACGTTATTGTGGGCACTAAGTGCAACAACAGAAAACTTCTTTGGAAAGCGCTCAACAATCTTTAAAGTACTAATTCCAATCGATCCTGTTGATCCTAATATGGCAATTTTTTTTAAACTCATGCTATATCGTATTCAGAGCTGCGCTCATATATAAATAAAAAGCCGGAGCCGAAAACAAAAGGCTGTCAATCACGTCCAAAATACCGCCTAAGCCCGGAAGCAATTTCCCAGAATCCTTCACGTTGCAATCACGCTTAATCATAGACTCAGAAAGATCTCCCAGCTGACCAATAGAGCCAAAAAATACACCAATCAAGACAATCTGCATAACTGTGTAGTTTAATGCCGCTGGCAAAAACGATTGCGCCAAAAGAGCCGCAATCCCACTAAAAGCCAAGCTTCCAATCAATCCCTCAATCGATTTATTAGGACTAACACGAGGCAAAAGCGGATATTTGCCAAATTTACTTCCAATAAACAACGCACCAATGTCCGCAGCTTTTGTGACAATAACAATAAACCCAACTAACTTCACCCCATTAGCTCCAGGAATCATAAAACGAATTTTAACCAAAAAACTGAAAAACCAAGAAACATATAAAACACCAAACAATGTTGTTGATATTCCAATAATGGCATTTTCGTTATCTTCCCGTGCAAATTGTAAAAATAAAAGTGATAGCAGCCCAATAACAATAAACAAAAGCTCCCAATTCTTTGTAAGCTCGAATCTTGTAAAAATTGAGATTGGAATAAGAACGCCGATAAAGATTCCAACATAGCTATAAATAGGAATTCCCTTTTTCTTAATTAAATAAAAGAATTCATAAAGACCGCCGACTGTCAAGAAAACAACAAGTGCAATAAAAAACCATTTATTAACAACAGCCAAAGTCGTTAATAAAATCATGACCATCGAACTTAAAACTCGCTTTAAAGACATTGTCTCTTACCTTTTCTTTGGTTTAGACGCTCCATAGCGTCGTTGACGACTCTGAAAATCACGAATTGCTTTTTGAAATTCTTTCTCTGTAAACTCAGGCCAATATTTCTTTGTAAAATAAAGCTCACTATAAGACAATTGCCAAAGAAGAAAATTGCTAATACGCATCTCTCCAGAAGTTCGAATCAATAAATCTGGGTCCGGTATATCTTTTGTATAAAGCGCATCAGATATGACTTTTTCATCAATTTCCTTAATTTTTATTTTTTCTTTTTTAACATCCATTACAATCTTGCAAACCGCATCAACCATTTCTTGCCGTGCGCCATAATTAAATGCTAAATTTAATATCATGCCCTTATTTCCTTGGGTCTTTTTTTCTGCTCCCTCTAAACTTTTTAAAACAATATCTGGAACACCTTCGCTTCGCCCCATTACCCTAAAACAAATCCCCAAACGGTGAAGCTCTTTAGCTTTCTTGTCAAGATTCGAAGCTAACATTTTCATCAACATCGAAACTTCAGCTCTCGGTCTTTTCCAATTCTCAGATGAAAAAGCAAACAACGTTAACACTTTTATTCCTATCTGATTCGATGCCGCAACGATCTCATCAACACGCTTAACTCCATTAAGATGGCCATAAGAACGTGGCATCCGCTTACTTTTTGCCCAACGCCCGTTACCATCCATAATAATTGCCACGTGCTGAGGTATTTTTGCTTTATTCATAATGCTATTACCAATTAAAATGGGGGATCATTATCCCCCATATCGATGCCGTTAGAATCATCATTCAACAAGATTACCCTATCTCATCTTATTCTCATAAATTCATTCATCGCGTTTCTGAGGTTGAATTGTCAGTAACAAGTGCATTTTTAAGCTCATTTTGCAAAACCTGATTAAATCGCATTGTTTTCTCAAGTTCCTTTTTCAAATCTGCAATCGCGCCTTTTTCTTCATTTAACAAAGCATTAAGCCGATCTAACTCTTCTTGCATTTCTACCGATTTTCCTTCTAAAACACGATTCTTACCTTTGGCTTTTTCCAACTTCTCTTCAGCAACCATACGTTGATATCGCTCTTCATTCAAATCCTCTTTGGCTGTACTAAACTTCTGACTTGATAAAATAGCAATACCCAAACATGCAATAGTCAAAATCGCAAAAACACCAAAAGTTTTTTCTTTAAAATTCTTGTTCATAAAAGATTATTTTAAATTTTCTTCAATAACTTTAACCGAGCTTTTTTCCTTAATTGTATTTGGCAAAATAACAATCTCAACGCGTCGGTTTGCTTGTCGTCCTTCTTTTGTTTCATTTGAAGCAATTGGGCGAAATTCACCATAACCTGTCGCTGATAAACGTTCTGGGCTAACTCCTTCATTATCAACAAGGTAATGCAAAACATTCATTGCCCGCGCTGAAGAAAGTTCCCAATTTGATTTCCAGCCAGAATATTTAATAGGAACATTGTCAGTATATCCTTCAACTCCAACGTTAAGATCTTTAACCGTTGTCATCAAAACACTAGCAACTTTATCTAATTTTCCTAATGAATCCGACCTAAGATTTGCCTTTCCAGAATCAAATAAAACTTCTGAAACAAATGTAATAACTAAGCCACGCTCAAGCATTTCAACCGACACCTGGCGATCATCGATTTCGTTCCTAAGTTTATTCTCAAGCTCTCTCTTAGCTCGCTCAATATTAGTAAGTTCTCGCTTTAGGCTTGATATTTTTTGAATATCACTAGATCTTCCTTTTTGGAAAACAACAGTACATCCAGCAACACTAAAACTTAATAAAGCAACCATGCACATTAAACTAAATTTTGATAAAAATCTACGCATTTCTTCCTCCTTTTTATAATGACTCACATTAACATAAGGCCTAATCAAAGTCAAGGAAATTGACTAACCCTAGCACCTGTAACAAGATGCATTCCTAACGAACAATAATCTCGTCTCTTTTAGACCCGATTGAAATATACTTAATGCGCGCTTCTAATATTTCTTCAAGAAAATTAATATATTTTCTAGCATTTTCAGGTAATTTATTAAATTTTCTAATTCCGCTAATTGGCTTCTGCCATCCATCCAATTCTTTGTAAATAGGCTTAACGTTTTGAAGAACCTCCAAATCTAGCGGAAAATCTTTAATCACCTTCCCCTTGTATCTATATCCGACGCAAACCTTAATTTTCTTTAACTCATCTAAGACATCCAACTTCATAATCGCTAACTCCGTGGTTCCGTTAATCATCACAGCGTAACGCACCAAAACGCTATCAAACCACCCACATCGTCTAGCGCGGCCTGTCGTCGCTCCAAATTCTTTACCCTTAACCCGAATATCGTCCTTAAGATGTGTTGAAAACTCAGTCGGAAAAGGCCCCTCACCAACACGTGTCGTATAAGCCTTAACTGCTGAAATCATCCGATCAATTTTTGTTGGAGCTACTCCTGTTCCAGCGCTCACCCCTCCTGCAATTGAATTTGAAGATGTTACAAACGGATATGTTCCAAAATCAATATCCAAAAAAGTTCCCTGTGCCCCTTCAAACAACACAGTCTTTTTTGAATCGATGGCCTTATTTAGGAATAACGCTGTATCGCAAACATAATCACGTAACTTCTCCCCGTAGGCCAGATATTCTTTATAAATGTTTCCAAATGGAAAACTTTTTTGCCCATAAACTTTCTTAAAGATTTCATTTTTTTCTAGTAAATTATCCTCAAGCTTTGCCTTTAAAACTTTTGGATTTAACAAATCAATCATACGAATACCACAACGCGTAACTTTGTCCGCATAGCAAGGACCAATCCCACGACCGGTTGTTCCAATCTTATTTTTTCGCTTAGATTCGCGCAACCCATCTAAAATGCGATGATACGGTAAAATCACATGCGCATTGGCTGCAATTTTTAAGCGTTTAGCACTAACATTTACTTTTTGCGCCTTAAGTTCTTCCATCTCAGACAATAGTGCTTTAGGGTCAATTACAACCCCATTTCCAATCACGCAAATTTTATCTTCTCTTAAAATAGCAGATGGGATCAAATGAAATACATACTGCTTGTCGCCAACGACAACCGTATGACCAGCATTGTTTCCACCTTGATACCTTGCTGTAATATCTGTTTTTTCAGATAAAATATCAATTAATTTTCCTTTGCCTTCATCTCCCCACTGGGCCCCGCCAACAACAATATTCATAAATCACTCTTTCTTTTAAAATATAATTTTAGTGCACTTCCTATTTTTTATCCTTAAACGAACGAATCGTTTTGATAATCTCCTCAGAAGTTGTTTGATCTGTAACTCCAAAAATTTCTACATTATCCATTAAAAAAACTGGCGCATATCGAATCTTTAAATCCTGAGATAATTGAATCATTTTCTCAAAAAGCTTCTGCCCTTCATTCGATTGAGCACATTTCTTTATTTTATCTGCTTTGATGTTGTTTTGAACCAAACAATCATCAAACCAAATACTGTTAATTTTTAACAATCGACACGACAAATAATCCAGAGCTTTCTTAGGATAATATTTATCAACACACGCATAAATTTTTTCTTCTTCCATTTCTCTCTGTCCGCCAGGCGCAATACAAACTCCTGTATCAGAGTTTTTCATCCCAAGAAAATGAAGATTTAATTTTATTTTATTTTTTTTATTTTTAACAATTTCTTCGGCAATTTTAAGAGGAGAAAACATCCCCGGAGCACTAATAGATAGGAATAAATCAAGCTGATTTTTTTTCAGCTTACGGTTTAAAAAATATGAAGCCCCAGAAAACTGAGGATTCACATAATAATAATTTCCATCTTTAATAGACATCTCCTGAAATTTCTCAAAATTCGGATCTCGCTCTACTTCGCTTGTAAAAATATAAGCTGGTAAAAGTTCGATCTTAAAACGCTTAATGAAATCTTTGGCTTTTTCATCATCTTCATTTAAATAAATCGGTTTAATGCCTAAAAAAATCTGCTGCATTCCTGCAATAGCTGGCTCTGCTTGACATGTTCGACAATCTTTTGGCATAATAATCTCTAGAGGAATTTGTGCAACTTCCTGCCAAAAGCATCGAGCTGTTTTTTCTCCTGGAGATTGACAAATGCCAATAACTCCCGGACGCATACAGTCTTGATTTGAATAACAGAGCGGTGTAACCTCTTTTTCTTGCTCAATTTCTAATTGTACATCTTGAGCCAAGCATATCGTCACAAACAACACTAAAAATACAAAAACCATGAACATAAAAAGAAAACGCTTCATTATCCCAACTCCCTTTAAATAAATGAATAATTTACACGGTTATAAAAAACGTAAATTATCTAAACAAATTTATCTCTCACACACAAGCACACCGAAACACTAAGCATCGAGATTTCTTACAGACAAAGAATTAACTGCATTTGAAATTCCGTGTCCTAAAAGAGCACTCTTAATAGCCTCAACAATTTCGATAGAAACATTTGATCGCGCCTCTGATGTTGCTGCACCAAGATGCGGCGTCGTAATACAATTATCAAATTTAAATAATTCTGAATCAAAATCAGGTGGTTCAGATTCATAAACATCCAACGCACAACCTTTGATACGATTACTTTTCAAAGCACGAATAAGCGAAGCCTCATTAATAATGCCGCCACGTGCGCAATTAACAACGCGGACATCTTTTTTCATTAAATCAAATTCTTTATCAGAAATAAGACTCTCTGTATCGAGACTTTTAGGAACATGAATTGTAATAAAATCCGATTGTTTCAATAAATCGTTAAACTCAACAAGCTCAACATCTATTTCCTGAGCTAATTCCTTTGAAACAAAAGGATCGCAACCAATCAATTTCATCTCAAAGGATTTAGCCATTTTTGCCACTGTCGAACCAATGCGTCCGAGGCCAATAATACCAAGTATCTTACCGTAAAGCTCAACACCAACAAAATTAGCCCTCTGCCACTTTCCTGATTTCAAAGAAGCGCACGCTTGTGGAATATTACGCGACAAAGCCAAAATAAGACTCATGGTTTGCTCTGCTGTCGATGTTGTATTTCCACCGGGTGTATTTATGACCACAACCTTTTTTTTAGTTGCAGCCTTCAGGTCAATATTGTCAAAACCAACACCAGCGCGTCCAATAAATTTTAGATTATCAGCAGCTTCTATAACATCCGCTGTCACATTCGTTGTGCTGCGAACGATCAAAGCATCATAATCTTTAATAATTTTCTTAAGATCAAATGAACTAATTCCAAACAAACAATTAACTTCAAACTCTTTAACATTTTTTAAAATATCAACAGCGCTTGAAGGTAATTGATCGCTAATTAAAATTTTCATTTCGACATACTTCTTTGCTCAACCTTAAAACTAAGCTTTGTCTGAACTAGTAATAACTTCATCAATAAGACCATTATCCTTAGCTTCTTGGGCGCTCATAAAAAAATCTCTATCAGAATCTAATGTAACTTTTTCAATCGACTGGCCAGAATGAAACGCTAAAATATTAAGCAAATTTTCTTTAAGGCGTCCAATCTCTTTTGCCTGAATTGTAATATCACTAGCTGTTCCCTGAACACCACCCCAAGGCTGATGAATCATGATACGTGAATAAGGAAGCGAATATCGTTTACCTTTTGTTCCTGCAGTCAAAAGAACAGCACCCATACTTGCAGCCTGACCAATGCAATACGTACGAATATCGGGTTTTAAAAACTGCATAGTATCATAAATCGCCAAACCAGCAGTTACCGAACCACCCGGCGAATTGACATAAACACTAATATCTTTTGACGAATCCTCTGACTGTAAGAATAAAAGTTGCGCAATAATGAGATTTGCAACATTATCGTCGATCGCTGTTCCAATAAATATAATACGATCTTTTAAAAGTCGAGAATAAATGTCGTAAGCTCTCTCTCCTTGACCTGTTTTTTCAACAACCATCGGCACTAAAAATTGTGATCGTGTCTCCATGTTATTTTGCCTCCTCCCATACGGCTTCTTTTAAAAGAAAACCAATGACCTTTTGAAATAAATTTTCGCCTTGTGAAACAGATATCTTTTCTTCTTGTGCAATTTTCTCCAAAATAAAATAAGCCTTCACATCGCGCTCAGCATTTGGCTCAATTTTCTTGATGAACTCATCAACACGTTTATCAAGGTCCTCTTTTTTTACACCCTGGCTCTCCATGCGATGTCGAGCATCATGGGCTAAGCGATCAATATGACGCCGAACTGTTGTTTTTGGAACAGTTACTTTTGTATTCTTGACTAAAAAATCAACAATCTGATTTTCAACATCAGCACGATTTTGTCGATCTTTTTCCATTTCCATCTGTCGTTTGAAAGATGTTTTCATCTCTTCTAAACTTGGATATCCTAGTCCCTTGGCAAACTCATCATCAATTTTAACATCTTTTTTATCTTTTCCTTGTGCAGTCTTAAAAAAATCTAGAGTTTTTTTCATTTCATCATCTGAAACTTCTGCCTTTTTCTTTTTAACTTTTATGCCTTTATAATCCTTAACAACAAATTCTGGCTGAATATCCAAAGATGCTTTAAACATTAAGCAACCATTTTTATTCTTAACCTCTGAAATCTCTGGAAAATCAATCGGAACTAACTTTTCCTTTTGCAAAGCCTCTTGATAAACTTCAGGGATCAGCTCTTCAATCATTTTTTCTTGAGCAACTTTTCCATACTCTGCCTCCACAACATGGCGCGGCGCTTTACCTGGGCGAAAACCTTTTATTTTAGCGACTTTTGTAATTCCGCTAAAAACCTCTCCCATTTTTTTAGAAACACGCTCCTTTGATATTTCAAATATTAATTCTCTTTTTGTTGCATCAATTTTTTTTAATTCTACTTTCATTTTTTTCTCACTTATCCTTTTTAAAAAATGTTACATACTAAATTTCTCACCCAAATAAATCTGGCGTGCTTTTGGATCATTAACCAAATCATCCGCCGTTCCCGAAATTAAAACGCGTCCATCCGCAATCAAATAAGCTCGATCCGTAATCGACAATGTTTCTCGCACATTATGATCTGTCAACAAAATTCCCAAGCCTCTATCTCTTAAATTTTTGATGATTTCTTGCGCTTCAGCAACAACAATGGGATCGATGCCAGAAAAAGGCTCATCTAATAATAAAAAAGATGGATTTGTAACAAGCGCTCGAGTAATCTCAAGGCGACGCCTCTCGCCTCCAGAAAGAGTAAAGGCCTTACTTTTTGCCAAATGTCCAATGTTTAATTCTTCCAAAAGATTATTAAGTCTTCGTTTTCTCTCTTTAGGACTTATTTTTAATGTTTCCAAAATAACCATAATATTTTCTTCAACAGTTAACTTTCGAAAAATAGATGGTTCCTGTGCTAAATAACCCATCCCTAAATGACAACGATCATGAATCGGCTTTTTTGTGATATCTTCCTGATCAAAAAAAACGTGACCCTCATCCGGAGTAACAATGCCTACTGCCATATAAAAAGTCGTTGTTTTGCCTGCTCCGTTCGGCCCAAGAAGCCCAACAATTTCTGAACGTCCAACTCTAATGCTCAATCCATCAACGACTCGGCGTCCTCCATAAATCTTAACCAAATTCTTAGTTTCCAAAAGATACATCGCTGCCCTTATCTTCCTCTAGGTACATGAGGAGTTTTGGTCGACCCGACAAAATAATTTTTTGTTCTTGTGCTTTATAAATAGCTCTATCAGAAAAAGAAGTATTCTCCCCTTGAACAATCAGAACATTGCCAATACAAATCATTTCCTTAATTTTTTTTGTTTCTGCATCAAAAAACAATTCCATTCGATCTGCAACAAGTTTGCGGTCAGTTTGAATTGCGACAACATTATCGCTAAAAAAAGCGGTTTGATTTTCATAATCGACTTCCATCGGACCATCACAAGTGATCGTAACAGTGCCTTCCGTGCTCTCTTGCGCAGTAGGTTCATACTCAACCCTAACATCCTCATTAAGCTGTGCTGCATTTAATCCTGGACGCGCTGTTACCCCTCTTCCTGTTGCCTTCATATTATCACGTAAAATCAACACTTCATCTTTTGTCGTAATCAAGTCTTCATCTTTCTGCCAATTCAAAGAATCCGTTAACATTTGCATTCCCTGTTCAGTTGTGACCACAACATCCTTCTCAAGAAGCATATTGCCACTTTTCTTATCAATTTTTCCAGTTTTTGCAACAACATTCATATTTTCGCTACCATACGAATTTGCATCAACATTAACAATATTCACATTATCTCCCTCAATCGTCGCTGTATCGCCCTTTAAATCCCAAGATTTTTCTCCACCTTCACCATAGCCAACCAAATCAAATCCTTCAAATTCCTGAGCACCTTCTTGGGCAAAACAAAAAGTACCGAATAATGCAATAATAGAGAAAAAGATGAATAGGAAAATATTTTTTTTCATTTATAAATCTTGTGCAATAGCAGGAATCCACTTTTTTTGTGTTTTTAAAATAAGCTCAATCACTTCTCGAATTGCTCCATCCCCACCGCAGTATTTTGTTGTATAATCTGTTATTTTCTTCACTTCTGAAACAGCATTTTTAACAGAAACTGAAAACCCGACACGCTTTAGAATCTGACAATCTGTCAAGTCATCGCCAACAAAACAAACTTCACTCTCTTTAACTTTAAAAAGCTTTAACATCTTCTCATATGAAATAATTTTTGGATACGCACCCGAATAGAGCTTGTCAATATGCAAATAATCTGCACGAACCTTTACAACCTTTGAATTCCCAGCAGTAATAATAGCTGTCTTGATTCCAGCTCGTTTTAGAATAACAATTCCATAGCCGTCTTGAACGTTAAAGGCCTTTAACTCTCTAGATTCTCCATCAAAAATTAATTTTCCTTCGGTCAAAACACCATCGACATCCATAACAAGGACTTTGATCTTTTTGATTTTTTCTTTTAATGATTTTGATAAAGCCATTTTAAACAATGCCTGCTTTCAATAAATCTTGAACATCTAAAAGCCCAACTGATTTTCCATTGCTATCAACAACGGGCGCCTCATCAATACGCTTTTCTTGCAATATGCGCATAGCTTCTACCGCAAGCTGATCTTTTTTAACCGTTGCTGGATTCTTTGTCATAACATTTTTAACATATTCATTTAAAAGATTAATATCCTTTTTAAGATGTCGCCTTAAATCGCCGTCTGTAAAAATCCCTTTTAGCTTTCCTTTATTGTCAACAATGCACGCTGATCCACATCGAGCTCGCGTAATTGCTAAAAGAACATCTTTTACTTTTGTCGCAGGTGTTGCGAGCGAATAATGCTTGCCAGTGCGCATAATATCTTCTACTTTTAAAAGCAAATTACGCCCCAAAGAACCTCCAGGATGAAAAAACGCAAAATTTTCTTTTTTAAATCCTTTACGATCAATAAGACAAGCGGCTAACGCATCACCCATAGCAAGAGTTACTGTTGTTGAAGCCATTGGAGCTAAACCAAGAGGACAACCTTCTTTTTTAACGCCAACATTAAGCGCAACATCACAATATTTTCCTAAAGAAGATTTTGGACTACCTGTTATCGCGATAGATTTAATTTTTATTCTCTTAACCAAAGGAATAAGTCGCTTTGTTTCTTCTGTTTCACCGCTATATGAAATTAAAATAATGACATCTTGCTTTGTCACTTGTCCCAAATCACCATGAAACGCTTCAGCAGCATGCAGCCATGTACTTGGAGTTCCTGTCGAAGACATTGTAGCTGCAATTTTCCGGCCAATCAATCCTGTCTTTCCCATGCCAGAGACCACTACGCGCCCTTTACATTTAGCAAGCAAATCAACAGCCTTGATAAAATCTTTCCCAAGATTATTCTTCAAATCTCTGATCGATTGAGCTTCAATATCCAACACTGATTTCGCACGCTTTAAAACCATTTTTATACCCTATTTCTTAACAATATGATCGATTTGCTTTATTATTTTTAAAAGTTCTTTTAATTTTGCAAGCTCTAAAGAATTTGGTCCATCAGACAATGCTTGCTTAGGGTGCGGGTGCACCTCAACAAATAACGCAGAAATACCTGCCGCAACAGCGCAACGAGATAACAAAGGCACATATTCATTGTTCCCACCGGAAACATCGCCTAGCCCACCAGGCTGCTGGACACTGTGGGTTGCATCGTAAACAACAGGATAACCTGTTTTGGCCATCACATCAAGCGAACGAAAATCACTTACTAAATTATTATATCCAAAACTTACTCCGCGCTCTGTCAAAAGAATTCTCTTATTCCCAACAGCTTCAATCTTTTTGATAACTTGAGTCATATCCCAAGGAGCTAAAAATTGTCCTTTTTTAATATTAATCACTTTTTTTGTTTTTGCAGCGGCAACAATTAAGTCTGTCTGTCGACATAAAAAAGCAGGAATTTGGAGAATATCCAAAACTTCAGCAGCTCTGTCAACCTGATCAATATCGTGAATATCGCTTAAAACAGAAACGCCAACGCTTTCTTTGATATCTTTAAGAATAGCTAATCCTTTGCTAATCCCTGGTCCCCGAAAAGAATCAATAGACGTTCGATTAGCTTTGTCAAAACTTGCTTTAAAAATAAAAGGTACGTTACATTCATGCGCAATTTTTTTTAATGCCTTTGCCAACGAAATAGAAAATGTTCGTCCTTCAATCACGCAAGGCCCTGCAATTAAAACAAACGGTTTTTTTCCGCCAATCGAAATATTTCCAACCTTAATAATTTTAGACATAAATTAAACGCCTCCACTCTTTTTTAAGACTTTTTTAACTCTAATCAAATCTTCTTGAGTATCAACAGCAATCGTATCAAACTCTGTCTCAATCACTCTAATCTTATATCCAGCCTCAATCACACGAAGCTGCTCAAGCTTTTCAGCTTGCTCTAAGCTTGATTTTGGAAGATCTTTAAATCCAAGTAAGAAACTTTTACGATATCCATAAAATCCCAAATGCTTAAAATATTGAACGCCTTCTCCCTCTCGATCAAACGGAATCGGCGAACGAGAAAAATAAATAGCATTACCTTTACGATCAACAATGGCTTTAACCACATTAGGATCTAAAGCATCTTTTGATTTTGTCATTTTTACGACAACCGTAGACATTTGCACACCTTTTTCCTTAGCAAGAACATCAACAAGACCATCAATAATCGAAGCATCCAACATCGGTTCATCCCCTTGAATATTGACCACAATCCCTGCTTCTATATTTCTAATCGCTTGCGCAATCCGATCAGATCCAGATGCACATTTTTTATCAGTCATGACAACATGAGCGCCAAATCCTGCACATATCTCCTGAACTCGATCATCATCAACAGCAATAATAAGATCATCTAATAATTTAGCCTTCTTAGCCCGCTCCCAAACATGTTGAATCAAAGGCTTACCAAAAATATCAGCCAACACTTTGCCCTTTAGTCTTGTTGATCCATATCGCGCAGGAATAACTCCAACTGATCTCATTAATTTACCTCGTTAATTGCAGCCAAAATTTCTGCAGGTTTAATAGCAACCGCACCCGTTTTTCCAACAACAACACCTGCCGCATAATTGGCTAAAAGCGCAGCTTGTTGTTTTGTTGCCCCTGCGGTTAAGCTCAACGTCAAAACAGAAATAACAGTATCTCCAGCGCCAGAAACATCAAAGACTTCCTTAGCCTTTGTTGGAATTAAAAACGGTTCTTTGTTCTCTTCAAACAAACACATGCCTTCCTCACCCAAAGTAATGAGAAGCGATTCCAAATTCAAATAAGACAAGATCTCAACGCCTGCCATTCTCACGTCCTTTAAGCTTGTCAATTTATCCGCTTTAATTTTAAGAGATCGACCCTTGTAATGAGTTATGATAATATCGCGAATAGCATTCTCTACCTCTTTTTTATTTGGGGTAATGCATGTCACTTTATTATAAAAATTAAAATGCTCTACTTTTGGATCAACTGTAATAATTTTCTTATTTTTCCGAGCAAGAACACAAACTTTAGTAACTAGGGCCTTGGTGATAACACCCTTACCGTAATCAGAAATAATAACAGCATCTATATCATTAATTTTCTTTTCAATAAAATGGAGAATTTTGTTTGCCCCGCCATCAGATCCACAAAAAGTAACATCTTCCCGATCAACGCGAACAAGTTGTTGATGCTGGGCAATAATACGCGTTTTAATCGCTGTAGGAATATGTTTATCAACAAAAAGTCCAGTTATATCAATTTTTCGCTTTCTAAGTTCTTTTTTAAGAATTTTTTCTTCTCGATCTTGACCAACCTTGCCCACTAAAAAAACTTTAGCTCCTAAAGCGCTAAGATTACTTGCTACATTTGCCGATCCGCCTGGCGTATAACGCGGATGACCTTCTTGCTTGACAATTGGAACCGGTGCTTCCGGAGAAATACGAGAAACAGTGCCTGTGATGTATTGATCAAGAATAACATCTCCCACAACTAGAATCCTTTTATTCTTAAAGCACGCAATAATCTTGTTGAAATCATTCATGTTAGAACTCTGTCACCTATTTTTTATTTAAGAAAATAAACAAAAGTCCAAAAAAGCCAAACAATAAATCTAAACGTTGAAACCGAATTATGGAAAAAATAAACATGCCATTTTTATATAAATATAGGTATATTATAGCTTTACTGAACCACGAATTTTAGCACAGTTTTTTAGAGCCGTCAAAGAAATAAGTAAAACTCTAACTTAAATTCTCATTTAATAATACTATTCGAATACTGGCTTCCATCATTAATAGTTCTTAAAAATGCTGGATATTTACGCGCTGGAATCACGATTTCAGTCACTTTTTCATGCGTCACATCCTCAAAAATCATAGTCACACCTTTTTTGCCCTCTTCATCCATAAAATGCTTAATATAAAGACTACAATGTGAACCCAGAAAATCCCACTCAATCAATTCATTAATTTTACCCATTTGACTCCTCCCGAAAACTTCATTAAAACTGCCTTTTTTCCATTACACATAGTTATCAAGGCGTTTCATCGAAACAATATAGTTAACGAGCTTCCTTGCTTCAATCTCTGAAATATCAACAAATTTAACACCTATTTCATAACGTCTATTCTTTACAACTTCCTTGACCCATCGAACAACTGCCTTTGATGTAAAAGAAAATTCTAAACGCTCAAAAGACAGAGAAACTTCAACCACTGAATCCAAATCAAATTTTTCTTCACTAAAGAAACAAATGCCTTGCTCACTAATATTTTTTGTTGCTGTTTTTTTCTTTTTTCCAGATGCCTCTATCTCATAAACAATATCTAAAGAATCTGGAACTCGGACAAATTCACGATTATTTGTTGTCTCAGTCATAATCTCACCCCTTTTAAAAGATTAATATTCTCGCTCATTATTCTAATTCAAAATATAATTCTAATTCCTCACATTACAAAAAAAATAAATTCATACTTTTAAATTATTCACATTAAATTCCAGAATTTATGCACTCATTTAAAATCTGATCAGCTGCACCAACAACTTCATGGACCTGGACAGCATTTAAACATTGAAATCCTTTTTGGCAATCATGAGCCACACATTGAATGCACCCAACATCCTTATGAAAAAAAATATCTTTCTCGCCTAACGATCGCCAGCGTGTAGCAGACAAACCCGGCTGATTCCGACTAAAAATAGAAACAACTGGCGTTCCAACACCTGCCGCTAAATGCCCTGGACCCGAATCATTAGAAATTAAAAGACAACACCTCTTTAATAAACTGATCAACTGACTCAACGAAGTCTTTCCTGTTAGGTCAACAACAGGCGTGCTTGTCCCAATAATAACCTCTCGTGCAATGCGCTGATTATCATCAGAGCCAATCAAAATTATTTTTGTTTTATGTTTAGCTGCAATCTGATCAATCACTTGTGAAAACCGTTTTGGCGACCATCTTCTTGAAATACAGCTTGCTCCAGGATGCACCGCAACAACTTTGTCTTTCAGCAAAATATTGTTCTCCAAAAATAATTTCTCTACCCACTCTTCAGACTCTTTCTGGATAGAAACATGCAAGGGATATTTTTTCTCTATATTAATGCCTAGGCTCTTTAAAATATCAAGACAATATTCAGATTCATGCTTTATACCTTGAATTCTTGAATCTGGAATTGTATGATTTAAAAGAAATCCTAGCTTTATATTTTCAAAACCAGCTCGGCACGGAATACAAGCATGAAAAAGCAAAGCGTTTGTTCGATTCTTAATATGATAATTAATTGCCAAATCAAAATGTTTTTTCATTAATTTAAAAACAAGGCTCCAAAACCTAAAAAAACCTCTATCTTTACCTTTCGAATCATAAACAATAACCTCATCTAAATATGGATTGCTATCAACGATAGCCCTTGTTTGAGATGTCACAAGAATCGAAATTCGAGCATTTGGAAACGCTTCTCTTAAAGCCTGTATAGCTGGCGTCGTCAAAACCACGTCTCCAATGCGGTCCGTGCGAACAACTAAAATATTCTTATAATCCTTCTTCTTTGTCATAACAATTTCTCAATAGCCTGTTTTACTTGATCAACCGAAATTTCGGCCATAGCCTTTGCTTGATCTTCTGATGCGCATAGGCTCTGAACAACAGCTGCTTTTTTACCCCAGGGACCGTATTTTTTTGGATCCGTTGGACCAAAAAGCCCAACAGTTGGAACGCCAAAATAGCTTGCCATATGCATAACCGCGCTATCATTCGAAAGAGTAAATTTGCTATGTTTTAAAATCCAAGCAAATTCCAAAAGACTAATAGATCCACAAAGATTAACGCCAATTTCTTTTATTTCTCGCAAAATACCTTCAGCGCGCAAGAATTCACCTTGATCCCCAACAAGAACACTTTTAAATCCATAGCGTTTAAAAAGCCAACGAGAAATCTCAACAAATCCTTTTTGAGTCCATTGTTTTTCTTGATTAGCTGCCCCCACGCCAACAATGCAATATGGCAAATCTCGTCCAATTCGATTTATTATAATCTCATCCGCTTTTGCTTGAATTTTACTATTTATAAAGATCGCTTGATGATTCTCAGAAAACGTTGCATCCGGAACAACGCTCCAAAGGCGACTCAAATGTTTATCTTTCATGTGCCCTAAAACTTTCTGCGCCTTAAGCGATGTCGAGAATTTTGGCGCTAAAGCAAGAGATAACGCAGTATTACGTAAATCAATAACCATATCAAAACGATTCTTTCTTAAAGAAAATGCCCAAATAGCCATCTTGTAAAAAGGCTGATGCTTATTAAATACATATACATTTTTAACATAAGGATTCCCCTCAAAAAGACTTTCGGCTTTCGGTCCAACCACAATTGAAATTTCAGAAAGAGGAAACCGATGCATCAGCGCATCAATAACGGGACAAGTTAAAATAACATCTCCAATGTTACTTAAGCTAATCACCAAAATTTTCTTAATTTTGTATTTCTCTAATTTTTTCAATGACATCTCTTACAGTAATTGATTTCATACAAATATTATCTTGGCACGTTAAGTGATAGCATGGATTTTTATTACACCCTACGTTATTAAAAATAATTTTATTGATCGATTTCCCACGCTGACCCGTCACTTGAGGACTCGTTGGCCCAAACAATCCAATTGTCTTTGCCCCAACACTGCTCGCCACATGCAACGGCCCTGAGTCTGCTGAAATGACTACATCTGCCCTTTGCATAACTCCCATGAGTTGTGAAAGATTTGTTTTCCCAGCAAAATTAACAACATCGTTTTTTAA
>JAQUUP010000023.1 GCA_028693815.1 Candidatus Omnitrophota bacterium | reverse complement strand
CTCCTACCCATTCATCAGAATCGATAATTCGCCCCTTACCCATTCTTTTAATCTTCATTTCTTTCCCATCTACCGTGATCATAGGCGACGACAAAGCAACCTGAAAATTTGTATTTCCATCATCTCCAGCAATATGCCGTTCCTGCTCTATTGTCGGAAAAGAAACCAATATCATTCTTGATCCCACCTCTTTTGCAATATCCATGCCTCCTGAGAAATATTTGCGCGGAATGTTCTTCTTTGTATATTGGTCGTATTCAGGCTTGATATAATTGTAAGCACCTTTTTTGTAGGCTTCTAAATATTGCTGGTAAATTTTTTCCTTAATTCCTTGTTCGTCAAGATCCAATCCTTTAAGCTTGTTTTGATCCACATAAATCTGGCCAAGCAAGCTTTTCTTAAGGGTCTTTTTAAACCAAACCGCTAAAATTAACGAATGATAAACTTGTCGAAGAGATGCAAAATTCTTGCCCTGATTCACTTCTTTTTCAAGCTCAGGAATAACAATTTCACGAATGATTTCTTTAGAGAAATCAGAAGGTGGAGAATGGACAATGGAAGCTGGATTGTTTAAATTTGTGGTATTTTTTGTATCCCTATGCTCTTGTGTCTTTGTGTCTTTTCTATCTTCTGTCTTCTGTCTTCTATCTTCTTGTCTCGCTAAGTAGTCAGTCTCCAACATCACCTTCAAACTTGCTTCTGCCACAAAAACCATATTCCCATGCTCATAGACCGCAACTTTGTCAGGCATGATCCAAACTTTATTAAATGTATCAATCGGGATTTCTGTGGTTCCGTAAGCTTCATATGCTTTTTTATAAATCTTATCCCAAAACTTTTTGCCCAGCTGATCCTCTGGATAAATCAGAGAAGCTGTGATTTGTTTCAAAATATAATCTTGAGCCAATAAATCTCGGCCGATGTCTGTTTGAGCTAAAGTGTCAGAGATGATGCGGTTTTCTTCGTATGGAGAAAGATTGACCCAAAGATCTTCTTCTGGTGTGGTTAGAGACGCGAGAAAATATTTGATCATTTTTTCCGCTTGGATTTTAAGCTCTTCACCTTTTAGATTATCGTCACCATCATTAACAATAAAATCAATCTGCAATGGATTTTCAGGATAAATTTGGATCCCTGTCAAAAGCGCAGGATTATAAACAGGACCTAAATGAACTAAAGATCCTGGAGAAGGCAAAATATTTAACGTTTGTGCAAAACCCGGAACTGGAATAATAAAGTTTGTAAAAAAAGTTGCGACAACTAATAGAGACACGACCTTACAAAAACAGCCTTGCCTTTCTCTTTTGAAAGTCAGCATGCACTTACTCCTCTATTGTCCGTGGCAATTAAACAAATATTTGATATGATTTTTTGATATTCTGTATAAACAAACGTTTTTGTGAAAACGCTTTTATAAAAGATAGCATATTTCTAGGAAAAAACAAGGGATGATAGTGATTTTATGGCATCATAAACACATACACAGGAAGGTCTTATGCCTTTACAAAAATAAATAGTGTGAAAACCATAAAAAATGCCCTTTTTTGATAAAAAGGGCATTTTAAAACATTTTTCTATGTATAAATTCTAGCTACCAGAAACCATATAAGTAATAACTCTTTGGTCAACTCCCTTATCTTCAAGATATTTGATAGTCTCAGCATCTATTTTATATGAAGATCCTGATGATTTAAGCTCATCAACAATAACCTCTGCCGGAACACCTTGCTCTGTCAAATCAACAATTTTCATAATTGGAATACGGCCTGATTCTGTCTTTTCTGTGGGCTGTTGCGCTGATTGCTTGCTATCGATACCGCTTCCAACGGTACCTCCACCGATAGCGCCAACCGCACCGCCAATCAAGGCTCCTTCAACGCCATGGCCTGATTGATGACCAATCACGCCTCCGGCAACAGCTCCTAAGAGCCCGCCCATGCCAGCTCCTTTTTTAGTATTCTCACCCACAGATTCACACCCAACAAGAATTGTAACAAAGATACAAACAGCTAAAAATAAACTGATTCTTTTCATAAACACCTCCAAATAGAAATTAACAAATAATAATAAACAAATTACAAACAATAAAAAAATTACAAAAAACAAAATTGAATTAAAATTTTAAAAAAGCAAGTCAAAATCCAACAATTTAAAATTTGTACATTGTATATTGGAATTTATTTGTCATTTGTATATTGTATATTGTTATTTTAATTAAAAGTTAAAAAAATAATATTCATGATTTTAGGAAGAAATACAGCAAGGCGGTGTACCTGCTGAAAAGAATCCAAACAAAACAATCGCCTTAACAAAAAAATAAATAGCAGCTAAAAACAATATCAGGGCAGATATTTGCTTAATTCGAAAGAGCCATTTTCCTGACTTTGGCAATTTTGCCAAAAGACCGGTAAACGTCCCGACAAGAATCAAAGAAAATCCCACCCCATAAGAAAAAACAAACAAAAGACTAAAAGAATGAATCCAATTTTGTTTTGACGAAACATATAACAAGATTGTTCCTAAAATTGGCGCTGTGCACGGGCTGACAACGAGCCCAGAAACCATGCCGAATAAAAACACAGCCCACAAATTCCTGGGCTTTAATTTTCGTTTAAAATTCTTTCCAAATACCGGGATCGAAACAACATCTAACATCACAAGTCCAAAAAACAATAAAGCAAAAGAAACAAAAAGAGGCACAAAAGGGCTTGTTTGAAAACTTCCAAAAAGACGACCCGTCAAAACTGCCAACATGCCAAAGCCAGAATAAGTAATTGCAAGGCCTAGCACATAAATAAGAGAAGCAACAAATCCTCTTAATTTTGTACCGCTAGTATTGACCCCGGCAATGAAGCCTGCTGTAATCGGCATCAAAGGATAAATGCATGGGCTAAAGCTAGCCACTACGCCTGCCCCGAAAACAATAAAATAATCAAAAAGATTACCAGATAATTCCATAAACGTATTGTATCATTCTTTTTATTTTTAAAAAGCGAATTATCAACTCTTTGAATTACACCGATAACAAAAAAGAAATGGGGCCCCCGAAAATATTTTCGGGGGCCCCTTAACAAACAAAAAGTAATTTAACTAAAAATTACTGCTCGTTTTTCTTTGGCACAAACGCATCTGATGCCATAGCTTGATAAGTCGCCCACTTCTCATTTACATCTTTTTGTGCTAGCTCCATTAATCTCTTTGCTCTTTCCGGATCACTCTTAAAAAGTGCCTTAAATCGATTTTCTTTCATGGCATATTCTTCAAAAGGAATCTTTGGTGGTTGAGAATCTAGAACAAGCGGGTTTTTGCCCTCCTCTTTTAAAAGAGGATTAAATCTAAACAATGGCCAATACCCAGAATTTACAGCATCTTTTTGGTATTGAAGGCCTTCTGTCATATTAATACCATGAGCAATACAATGACTATAAGCAATAATTAATGATGGTCCTGGATAATGCTCAGCTTCCAAGAAGGACTTAACCGTATGCTCATCTCTTGCTCCCAGGGCAACGTTAGCGACATAAACATTGCCATAACTCATGATCATCCGAGCCAAATCTTTCTTTGGTCCTGGTTTTCCAGCTGCAGCAAATTTAGCAATCGCACCTCTTGGAGTTGCCTTAGACATCTGCCCACCCGTGTTCGAATAAACTTCTGTATCAATAACCAAAACATTGACATCGAATCCAGACGCGAGAACATGATCAAGCCCACCGTATCCAATATCGTAAGCCCATCCATCTCCACCCATAATCCAAACGCTCTTTTTAACAAGCGTATCAGCAACGCTTAAAAGCTGCTTAGCTTCAAACGAATCGTCATTCTTAATTTTCTCTTTTAACGTTTCGACTCTCTCCCTTTGCTCGGAAATATCAGCTTCTTCGGTTTGATTAGCCTGAATAATAGCTTTAGCTAAATCACCGCCAATTTTTGATTCAAGCTTTTTAACCAGCTCGCAAGCAAATTGCTTTTGCTTATCAATCGCAAGTCTAAATCCTAAACCAAATTCAGCATTATCCTCAAACAAAGAATTTGACCAAGCAGGTCCTCTGCCTGCACTATTTTGAGCCCATGGCGTTGTCGGAAGATTCCCTCCATAAATAGAAGAACATCCAGTTGCGTTCGCAACGACCATGCGGTCACCAAAAAGCTGACTAACCAAACGCACATACGGCGTCTCACCACATCCCGCGCAAGCTCCAGAGAACTCAAACAATGGTTGCAAGAATTGAGCCCCTCGAACCGTTGTCTTAACTTTATTGCGATCAACATAAGGAATTGTATTGAAGAAATTCCAATTCTTAACTTCTTGCTCGCGTAATGGCGGCTGTGGATGCATATTAATCGCCTTAAGCTCTGCATTTTCTTTAGACTTCGCAGGACATGCAGTAACGCAAAGCCCACAACCTGTACAATCTTCAGGAGCAATTTGAAGAGTAAACTCCATACCAGCTAAATCTTTATCTTTTGCAGGTACATGCTTAAACGCTTCTGGCGCACCTTCTAAACTTTTTGGATCGTACACCTTGGCACGAATAACCGCGTGAGGACAAACAGCGCTACACTTTCCGCATTGGATACAAACTTCTTTTTCCCAAACTGGTATTTGAAGTGCAATATTTCTTTTTTCCCATTGGGTTGTCGCAGTTGGAAACGTTCCATCGCATGGAAACGCACTTACAGGAAGATCGTCTCCGCAAGCAGCCATAATCTGCGCTGTAACTTCTCTGACAAACTCTGGCGCTTCCCCTGAAACAATAGGTGGAATATCAAGAGTGCTTGTAACCTTATTTGGATATTCAATTTTGTGCATATTCTCAATGGCCTTATCAACAGCGTTGTTATTCATCTCAACAATTTTATCGCCTTTTTTGCCATAAGCTTTTTTGATTGCTTTTTTGATTTCTTCGATCGCTTGTTCTTTAGGAAGAACACCTGAGATAGCAAAAAAACATGTCTGCATAATTGTATTAATGCGTCCACCCATGCCAGTCGCATCTGCAACTTTATAAGCATCGATTGCATAAAATTCTAATTTTTTATCAATAATTTGTTTTTGAACTTGTTTTGGAAGACTGTCCCAAACCTCATCTTTTCCATGATAGCTATTAAGCAAAAATACACCACCATCTTGAAGATGACGCAAGATATCATATTTCTCAATAAATACAAGCTGATGACAAGCTAGAAAACTTGCGCGTGTGATCAAATATGGAGAATGAATCGGATCCGGCCCAAAACGTAAATGCGATACAGTCATGGCTCCGGCTTTCTTAGAATCATAAACAAAATAACCTTGTGCATAATTATCCGTGTTCTCGCCGATAATCTTGATTGAATTCTTATTAGCCCCAACAGTTCCGTCGGATCCTAGACCATAAAATACAGCGCGCACACCTTTTGGATTTTCTGTTGAGAATGTTGAATCATATTCAATAGAAGTATTCGTCACATCATCATTAATACCAAGAGTAAAATGATTTTTTGGTTTATCTTTAGACATCTCATCCAAAAGTCCTTTAATCATTGCAGGTGTAAATTCTTTAGAAGACAAACCATAGCGTCCACCAATAACTTTTGGCATTTGTTTAAACTTAGGAGCACCTTGCTCAACAAGCGCATTAATTACATCCAAATAAAGCGGCTCACCGCCAGCCCCAGGCTCTTTTGTTCGATCTAAAACAGCAATTGTTTTAACTGTTTCAGGTAAAGCATCTACAAAATGCTTCATAGAAAATGGCCTGTAAAGCCTTACTTTTAAAACACCAACTTTCTCACCTTTCTTCATTAAATAATCAACTGTTTCATGAGCTGTTTCAACGCCAGAACCCATCAAGACAACGATCTTCTCAGCGTCCTTTGCTCCAAAATATTGAAACAATTCATATTTTCGCCCTGTCAATTTCTCAAATTTTTTCATCGCTTGATCAACAATATCAGCACATTTATCATAATAAGGATTAATCGCCTCGCGCGCTTGAAAAAACACGTCTGGATTTTGAGCTGTTCCTCGAAGAACAGGCTTTTCTGGCGAAAGAGCACGTGCTCGATGAGAAAAAACAAAATTATCATCAATCATTTGCTTAATAATTTCATCTTCCACTTTTTCAATCTTCGTCACTTCATGCGAGCTTCTAAAACCATCAAAGAAATGAAGAAATGGAATTCTTGATTCAAGCGTTGCTGCGTGTGCAATCAAAGCCAAATCCATAACCTCTTGATTAGACCCAGAAGCTAACATGGCAAATCCTGTGCCACGCGTCGCCATAACATCAGAGTGATCACCAAAAATTGAAAGAGCATGAGTTGCAACAGATCTAGCTGCCACATGAAACACAGTTGATGTTAGTTCACCTGCAATCTTAAACATATTTGGAATCATCAACAAAAGACCTTGAGATGCTGTAAAAGTGGTTGTCAGCGCACCTCTTTGAAGAGCACCGTGCACAGCGCCGGCAGCACCGCCTTCGCTTTGCATTTCCTGAACAAGAGGAATCGTTCCCCAAATATTACTCTGACCATTCGCAGCCCAAGCATCCGACAATTCACCCATACCTGACGATGGAGTGATTGGATAAATTGCAATAACCTCGCTTGCCTTAAACGCTACATGCGCTGCAGCTTCATTTCCGTCAATCATAATTTGCTTCTTTGCCATCTTTTACCTCTTTCTTATTAAAGATTCTAAATAAAACTCAAAACACTAAATACAAAACTCAAAATAAATTTAAAACCTAAAACTCGAAATCAAAAACACTTTTTTATTCTGATAATTTGAGTTTAAAACTTTTAGTTTTAACCTTGTTTCGTGCTTCGAGTTTCGAATTTCGAATTTCGAATTTTATTATTTTCTAAACCTTTGGTCCACCCTTTACCGAGATTTCTTTTCCCTTATCATTTGTTTCAAATTTCTTAAAATTTTTAACAAACATTTCCGATAATTCTTTTAACGTCTGATCATAATCCTGTTTATCAGCCCAAGCATTACGCGGATTTAAAACATTTTCATTAACATTTTTTAATTTCTTTGGAATTTTAAAACCAAAAATTGGAAAGTCTTCAAACTCTGCGTTTTCAATGCTGCCATCTAAAATCCCATCAATAATAGCACGCGTTTCAACGATGTCCATTCTTTTTCCAACACCGTATTTTCCACCAACCCATCCAGTGTTAACCAAATAAGCCAAAGAACCATGCTGCTCTATCTTTTGGCCTAGAATCTCCCCATACTTTGTCGGATGAAGCAATAAAAACGCCTGTCCAAAACAAGATGAAAATGTCGCTTGCGGTTCTTTAACGCCAAGCTCGGTACCAGCAACTTTAGCCGTATAACCACTTAAAAATTGATACATCGTCTGCTCTTTAGTCAATTTTGCGACTGGAGGCAAAACACCATAAGCGTCGCATGTCAAAAATATAATTTTTTTAGGATGTGTCCCAACTGATTTTGGCTTAACAATCTTTTCGATATGATCAATCGGATACGATACACGTGTATTTTGTGTTTTTGCTGACGATGAAAAATCAACATTCCCATTATCGTCAACAACAACATTTTCTAAAAGCGCATTTCTTTTAATCGAATGATAAATTTCAGGTTCTTTTTCTTCTGAAAGATTAATACATTTTGCATAACATCCACCCTCAAAATTATAAATGCCATGGACATCACACCATCCATGCTCATCATCCCCAATTAAAAATCTTTTTTCGTCAGCAGAAAGAGTTGTTTTTCCAGTCCCTGAAAGACCGAAGAAAAATGCTGTGTCTCCATCTTTACCAGCATTTGCAGAACAATGAAACGATCCAATTCCATCAAGTGGCAAATAATAATTCATAATTGAAAAAACACCTTTTTTAATTTCTCCACCATACCATGTGCCAAGAATAACCGCCATTTTCTCACCAATATTAAACGCAGCCCCAACCTCAGAATTCATACCATGATTTTTATAATCTGGAAAAGTAGCTTTGCATGCATTAAAAATAACAAAATTCGGTTCAAAATCTTTTAATTCATCTTCAGTTGGTCGAATAAACATATTTTTGAAAAAATGCGCCATCCATGCAACCTCTGTAACTAAACGCACACAAATACGATTTTCTTTAAAAGGACCACAGAATCCATCAACCACATAAAGCTTTTTGCCACTAAGCTGATTAATTCCAATCTTCTTAAACTCAGCCCAAGTCTCTTGGCTCATACGGCGATTATCTGAACCATTATCTCCGTCTTTCCACCAAATATTTTTGAGAGAAAAAGGTCCTTCTGCGATATATTTATCTTTTGGAGAGCGACCTGTATATTTTCCTGTATCAACCGAAACAGCACCAAAATTAGTCAACGTTGCTTTTTCATAACCTTCAAGCGCAGGATTCATCTCATGCTGAAAAAGCTCTTCGTAAGATAGGTTGTAAAAAACTTCTTGTACATCTGTTATGCCGTATTGGGATAGATCAATCTTTGCCAATTTTTCTCCTCCTAAAAAATTAATAATGCAAAACTAAATAATTAAAGAATTATAGCACGATTGAAATAAATTTAAAGGATTAAATCTTAAGTGTTTACATGCCTAAAAAAATCTGCGGAGGCCTACTTTTGCCCCCGCAGAAAAAAATACACCAAAAAACGTATTTATTCAGCTATCTATTCAGCTATCTTCTGATCAAGCTGACCCTTGAACTGAATACCGCCTGAAGATGTATTATCTAAAGACTCAGCAACTTCAACAAGCTCAATAAACTCTTGTCTGTATCCATAAGCATCTTTACCTTTAGCAGCTTTAGCGTTATTTAAAACATTTGAATAAGATGCTTTAGCTTTATGCTCTGAGTTGCGTAAAAGAAGTCCAAACTCAGCAACAGCTGCTGAAAACTGAAGATTTGCTGATGAGCTTATTTGATCAAAATCTTCTTTTTTCAAAGGTTGCTCAATTAACTGACTTTTATCGCTATCTGGTTTTTTATATCTTAGCTTCACAGTCAGAACTTCAGAGCTAGCGTTAACTTTTGTTTGCTGATATTTTAAATCATCAACATTGCCAAACTCTTCAACTGAATCTGCTGGGACAATTTCATATAGAGCCGTAACTGTATGGCCTGCACCAAGCTCTCCAGCATCTTTGGTGTCATCATTAAAGTCTTCTTTGGCTAAAATACGATTTTCATACCCAATCAATCGATAAGCTTTAACAAAAGCCGGATTGAACTCAATTTGCAATTTAACATCTTTAGCAATAGTAAATAATGTTGAACCAAGCTCCTTAACTAAAACTTTATTCGCTTCTTTGATCGTGTCGATATAGTAAAAATTACCATTGCCTTTATTGGCCAATTGCTCCATTTTAGCATCTTGATAATTTCCTGTTCCAAAACCCAAGACAGTTAGAAAAACACCATCTTTTCTTTTTTCTTCAATCAATCGGATAAGCTCTCCGTCGCTAGAAACACCTACATTAAAATCCCCATCTGTAGCTAAGATAACTCTGTTGTTTCCATCTTTAATAAAATGATCTTTGGCAATTTTATACGCTAGACTAATTCCAGCGCCTCCAGCTGTTGACCCGCCTGGCTGTAAATATTCAATAGCGTTAAGAATCTTTTGTTTATCAGAACCTTTTGTTGAATCAAGAACAAGACCAGCATTACCCGCATAAGTGACAATCGCAACCCTTTCATTGTCTCCTAACTGTTGAACAAGCATCTTAAAGGCATTTTTTAATAAAGGTAGCTTGTTTGGCTGACTCATCGATCCAGAAACATCGATCAAGAAAACAAGATTACTTGGTGGAAGATTTTCTGAATCCAAAGACTTGCCTTGAAGTCCGATAGAAACTAAGCTATGATCCGGATTCCAAGGACAAACAGACCCTTCTAAATTAACCGAGAAAGGATCGTCACCTTTAGGTTGCGGATAATCATAACTAAAATAATTAATCATCTCTTCAATGCGCACAGAATCTTGTGGCGGCATTTGATTACTAGTTAAAAATCTTCGCAAATTACTATAAGAAGCAGTATCAACATCAATCGAAAATGTTGATAATGGATTATCTGCAGATTTTAAAAACTCATTTTCGTAAATGCGATTGTAGCCTTCTCTATTAAATGATTCTCCTCGATAAATCTCTGATTCTTCTATAACGATTGGCATTGGCTGAACATGATTTAAGGCAAGTCCATAAGTTGCACCTGCAGAATAAGACATGCTCCTATCTCTTTTCATTAAGCGCCCATTCACGCCACCAGACAAATCTGACCTAGCAGATCCTAGCTCATTTAAAACTAATCCTTTCTGAGCTAATCCTATGCTTTTCTTTTGATCAGAAATCGATCTAGCATAATAAGGCTCATATTGCCCTGCAACTGTAACAAACCGTGCTTTAGTTTTCACTCCTGCGACAACATTAGGCATTGTTGTTACATTGTTAGACTTTTTCGCTTCTTCCCAATTTGTTAAAAGACGAGAAGATGAAATGTCATCTGTCGCCCCTCGTAATTGGCACACCATGCCTCTCTGAAGATATTTCTGCGTAACCACAACACATAACAACATCACAACTAATACACCTGCAACTTTTCGAGTTTTTATATTTGTTTTCATTTTAAATCCCTCCTTTTTGCGGGCTTGAAATTTATTTTCAAACCTCTGTTCTAAATCGGGAGAGGGATTTTCATCACTCCAAGCTTTAAGAAGTGACGAAAGCTTTTTAAGCTCTTGAATTTCTTTTTGACAAGAAGCGCATTCCTTTAAATGAGCATCAACGACAAGCTTTTCTTTTTCCGTTAATTGCCCATCAAGAAAAGCAGATAATAATTTTCTTATTTTTTTATGTCCGATCATTTTGGACCTCTTTCATTAAGAATGCTAACTTTTTTCTTAAACGCTGTCTTGCACGGAAAATAAGGATTTTAACTTTTTCTAAAGAACATTGCATAATCTGACTAATCTCCTCATAGCTCATATTATGGTATTCACGTAGAATAATCACTTCTCTTTGGGAAAGGGGTAGACTATTCACGGCCATTTGAACAAAAGAGGAAGTCTCTTTTTCTTCGGAAAGTCTTTCTGGGCTAAAGGTAACATCCGGAATGTCCCTTTGCTCAAAATCGTTTGTTTCTTTAGATCTTATCCAGAAAGAAAAAAGTCGGCTTTTTTTGCGTATTCTTGATATGCAAGTATTGCGGGCAACAGTATAAAGCCAAGTAGAGAACTTGCCTTCAGGCCGATAGCTATCTTTTTTGACAAAAAGCATCAAAAAGATTTCACTTATAATGTCTTCAGCTTCGGCTCTTTCCTTTAAAATGCGCAAAGCGTAGTTGAAAATCGGCTTTTTGTAGCGAACAAAAATCACTTCTAGCGCCTCCTTTTGCCCTTCTTGATAATCAAGCATCAACTGTTCGTCAGTTCTATTCATCCTTATTTTCCCTCTCCCTACTCGTATAACGCTTGAAGGCACTAAAAAGTTACATCTTTTTTTCGTATTTTTCTTTTAACGCTAAAAATTCTTCTTCATTATAGACGCGCGCATCTTTTAAAGTTTCATCAAGAAGCGTCGATGTTGGATCAAATTTCTGGAGGACATACTGCCTAACTGGTCCAAGAAGACTCCGAACATTCTCTAAATCATTACTAGATATGAACTTACGGATGACCGTTGTGCGAAATTGGTAATCTAGACCAGAATTCAGAATAAGATTAATGCTCTTTTTTATCTTAGATTGGTCAATTTGAACGCCTGTAACATTACTATATCTCTCTAAAGGTGCTTTGATATCCATAGCAATATAATCAATCAGGCTTTCCTTAATTAAATTATCAAGAACTTCTGGATTATTGCCATTTGTATCTAATTTTAAAGAAAATCCAAGATCCTTAACTTTCCTTAAAAATGCCTTTAAATCGCCTTGGATCGTAGGCTCGCCACCAGTTACAGCAACGCCATTAAGCTGACCCTGGCGTTTCTTAAGAAAATCTAAAACTTCTTGTTCTGAAATTGAATCGCTAAACTTTTCGGGAAGGACTAACTCGGGGTTATGACAAAAAGGGCAGCGGAAATCGCACCCTTGAGTAAAGATCACCGCTGCCATTTTTCCTGGAAAATCAATCAAAGAAAACTTTTGAAAACCACCTATTCGCAACATTTAGGTTTTGAAATCTTATACGTTTTTCTTTGAGAGAATTCTTCTTTTTTGCCTTTATTCCACTGCTGAACAGGACGCAAATATCCTACAACACGAGAATATACCTCACAATCACTCTCACATTTCGGGCAAAAAGAATTCTCTCCTGCAATGTAACCGCAATTTGGACAAACACTAAATGTCGGCGTAATTGTAAAATATGGTAATTTGTATTTATGACAAACTGTTCGAATCAAATTCTTCAAACCTTCTTTGTCATCAATTTTTTCTCCAACAAAACCGTGCAAAACTGTACCTCCTGTATATCGACTCTGCAAATCATCTTGAAGATCAAGAACTTCAAAAATATCATCAGAATATCCAACAGGAAGATGAGTTGAGTTTGTATAATAAGGCTCCCGACCCTCTGCATAACAGCTTTCATTGGCACAGATAATACCTTTAAATTCATCTTTATCCAAACGTGCCAAACGATAAGAAACACCTTCTGCCGGTGTTGCTTCCAAGTTATAATTATTGCCTGTTTCCTCCTGGATTTCGACCATTCGATCTCTCATGTGATCCAAAACCTTGGCAGCAAAAGCACGACCTTTTTCTGAAGCAATATCTTCGCCAAACATATTCAAGCATGCTTCATTCATGCCAACTAAACCAATGGTTGAAAAATGATTTTTCCAATAAGCATCAAAACGCTTTTTAACATTTCTTAAATAAAAACTAATATACGGATAAAGATTGCCATCTGTAAATTTCTCCAGAATCTTTCTTTTAATTTCCAAACTTTCTTTCGCCAAAAGAATAAGCTCGTCTAATTGCTTAAAAAAAACTTCTTCATTCTTTGTCTTAAAAGCTAATCTCGGCATATTAATTGTTACAACACCAATAGAACCCGTTAAAGGTGACGATCCAAAAAGCCCACCACCGCGCTTACGCAATTCCCTATTATCTAAGCGCAAACGACAACACATACTACGTGCATCATCTGGACTCATATCAGAATTAACATAATTAGCAAAATAAGGAATGCCGTATTTTGCAGTCACTTCCCAAAGCATCGAAAGGTTTGGATTATCCCAATTAAAATCTTTTGTAATATTGTATGTTGGAATTGGAAATGTAAACACGCGTCCTTTAGCATCACCTTCAATTAAAACCTCAAGGAATGCTTTGTTAAACATGTCTATTTCTTCCTGAAATTCTCCATATGTCTCTTTTTGTGGAACGCCACCAACGATAACAGGTTTATCTTTATAATGAGAAGGAACATTAAGATCGCATGTGACATTTGTAAATGGTGTTTGAAAACCTACGCGCGTCGGAACATTAACGTTAAAAACAAATTCTTGTAAAACCTGTTTCACGTCTTTGTATTTTAAATTATCGTATCTGATAAATGGAGCCAACAATGTATCAAAACTCGAGAATGCCTGAGCCCCTGAAGCCTCTCCCTGAAGAGTATAAAAGAAATTAACCAGTTGACCTAACGCGCTTCGAAGATGCTTAGCTGGCTTTGATTCCATCTTACCAACCGCTCCTTGAAATCCAACAGTCAAAAGATCCTCAAGATCCCATCCGACGCAATAGACACTTAAAAGCCCCAAATCATGAACATGAAGATCACCTTTAGTGTGAGCTGTCTTGATTTCTTCAGGATAGATTTTGTTCAACCAATAAACCTTACTAATTTCAGAAGAAACGTAATTATTTAATCCTTGAAGAGAAAATGCCATATTACTATTTTCATTAACCTTCCAATCCGCTCGACTCAAATATTGGTCAACCAAATTTACATTACTTGCAGATGTGATTTCGCGAATCTTAGTATGTTGATCGCGATAAATAATGTAGGATTTTGCAGTCTTCTTATAAGGAGAAGATATCAAAACCTCTTCGACAATATCCTGAATCTGTTCAACGTTTGGTTTTTCATCAACAGTTGCCATTTGAATAGCAATATTAACAACGCGCAACGTCAACTTTTCGGCAACATCGCGTCCAAACTCACCAGTTGCTTCACCGGCTTTTTGGATCGCTCTTGTAATTTTCTCAGCGTTGAATAATTCTTCTACGCCATTACGCTTCATGATTTTTGCGAGAACATCTGTTGCCTGCATCAAAACACCTCCTGATTCTATATAAAATTAATAAATAATAATTCCTGTGCCCCAATGACAAAAGTATAATAAAACACAATATATAGTATGTCAAGTACTTCTTTGAACCATATATAGTATTTTATAAAACTTAATTATTTTGGGATTCTTTGAAATTTCCGTGACGATAAGCAGTCTTTTTATCGTCTAAGGGAGTATACTTCTTTGTCTCAACATCGTAAACAGAGATAACATTAAGATCGATGAAGTACTTTTTAATATCATTCATTTGAATTCTTGTCAATGGTTTTGTTGCGCAAGGCCGTAATGGCGTATTGATCTGAACCTCATCTGGATCGATCTTTCTTGCAATAGCCGCAATTTGCTCAGCTCTTTCTTTGTTTTCATCGACGAACATAACTTGCAAAGCTAACTTTCCTTTAAATTCTTTTTTAAAAAATAAAAGTCCATCAACAATCGAATCAAAATGAATGGCATCAACAGGTTTATTAATATTAAAAAAAGAATTGCTACTATCAGCATCAAGTTTAGCCAGAACAAAATCGCAATTCATCAAATCATCTTGCACATCCTTGCGATCAATGAGAGATGAATTTGTAATCACCGCAACTTTTTCTTTTCGAACTTTTTTAACCTCGTCAATCATCTCGCCTAAATTTTTTGCTAGCGTTGGTTCGCCCGATCCAGAAAAAGTAATATAATCAATATTAGATGCTGAGATTGTTTTAATCTCGTCGACAATGGACTTAGTCGGCACGAACTCTTCTCTTTTTGTCGCAAAATTAAGAGTATCGCCAAGCTGACAATACACGCAATTATAATTGCAAATCTTTTCTATTTTAGAAATAGGGTCGACCCCTAAAGACATTCCGATGCGCCACGAATAAACAGGCCCATAAATATATTGGTAGGATTGATTTTGCACTTTTAGAAAAATCTTAATTTACGCAGTCAAAGTTTCTTTAATTTTTTTCAATAATTCTTCACGATCAAACGGTTTTGCAATCGTATCATACCAAGAATTATCAATATTTATTTTTAATGGATCATCCGTCTCCTCTTCAAGCTTAACCATTGCCGTAATAAATAAAACAGGCACATTCTTTAACTCAGGATAATTCTTCATCGCCTTAATGGCCTCTGCCCCACCCATATCAGGCAAGATCATATCCATCAAAATTAAATCTGGCGTATCTTGTTTCGCCAAATCAATACTTTGCAATCCTGTCGCTGCCTTCAAAACATCATATCCTTCAGCCGACAATTCTTTTTCTAAAATCTTTAAAATATCTGGCTCATCATCAACAATTAAAATTTTAGACATAACGCCTCCTTTACAATAATAGCAATCTCTAAATCCTCTAAATATATTATGACAATTTTATAAAAGAAGTAAATTAAATTTAAGAAAAATCTTATGAAAGGGCGATGTTAAGGACATCATGCCGGCCTAAAACGCCAACCAATTCATCGCCGTCAAAAACAGGAATGGTATGAACACCTTTTCGGTGCATCGTAGCAATCGCCTTAGCGACTTTATCTGTTTTTTGAAGAGAAATAATATCACAACTCGAATATTCTCCAACAGGTTTCTGAGAGATATCTTTAAGCTCATCAATACGGTGCTTGCCTTCTGAAACCGCTTTAGCCATCAAATTAAGTAAATCTGTTGTTGTAAAAACTCCGACCAATTTCTTGTCATCATCGTCACGAACAACTAAAATACCATTAATCTGATACCGAAAAAGAAGATGTGCGACATTCCCAATCGAGATGCTTTCCTTAACCTTGATCGGGTGATCGCACATAATCTCATGAATTTCTATATTGTGCATAAATAAGTCGTCTTAAGTTATTGTCCAACAATTTCGCCATTTGGCGCAAATGTCGGCATCGCGCGAGCCAAAAGCTCCTTATCCAACATCAAAATACCATTTCCGCCTTTTCCAACATATTTTAATTTTCCTAAAATATCACTTGGATTTTTTTCCTCTTCGACCTGTTCTGTAACAAACCAATCTAAAAAGATAACGGATGCATTGTCATTGTCTTTTTGAGCCATCGCATAAAGATCATTGATGCTCTTTGTAATAAATTTCTCGTGTGCTAATGTTTTCGTAAAAACATCTTCGACAGAAGAAAACGTAGAATCAGGCTTGGCAATCGCCTGAAGCTCAACTGTTTGCCCTCGCTCCCCAATAAAATTATAAAATTTCATTGCATGCGAAAGCTCCTCCGATGCCTGGATCTTCATCCAATGAGCAAACCCATCTAAGCTTTCTCCCTCAAAATAAGATGCCATCGCCAAATAAAGATATGCTGAAAACATTTCTTTATTAATTTGATCATTCATTGCTTTAACTAATTTTTCATTCATAATAATTAACCTCTTTTAATTTTCTTAAAACAGTATACTCTTTTTTTAAAAAAATCACTATTTTTTTATCAACCCCCGTATCATCTTGTCCTTACATCAAAAAATGTAAGACAACCAAGATGCCTAAATCCTAAATTCTTATCTTAAGCTTGTGATTGAAAAAAACTTAAATCAGCTGGCTCATAATACTCTTTTGGATGTTTGCAAGATGGACATGTCATTGGCGGCTCTTTACCTTCATGAATAAATCCGCACTTTGCACATTTCCACTTAATCGGCTCTTCTCTCTTATAAAGCGTTCCATCTTCAACCATTTTTAAAAGTTTCTTATACCGGTTTTCGTGCTCAACTTCAACTTTACTAATTTGTTCAAAAAGTCGTGCAGCATCTTCAAAGCCTTCTTCTCTTGCCTCTTTAGCAAACGTTGGATACATTTCTGTATTTTCATAATGCTCGCCTGCAACAGCCTCTTTTAAATTCGCAACCGTATCACCAATTCCATTTAAAAGTTTAAATTCATCTTTAGCATGTTGCATCTCATTCATAGCTGATTCTTCAAAAATCTTTGCTACATACAAATAGCCTTCTTTTTGTGCTATTTTTGCAAAATAAGTATATTTATTTCGCGCTTGTGACTCTCCAGAAAAAGCTGTCATTAAGTTCTTTTCTGTTTTTGTTCCTTTTACGTCTGCCATTTTTTTTCCTCCAGTTTGTTTAAATGAGCACCTAACTTACGCGACTAAAAGGAGCGTCAAGTTAGCCTGTGCGAATTTACCCCAGGAGCGCTTCTCAGCGACGCGGGGTTTCCTTGACTTAATACCCTACAAAATTTAAATGAGCACCTAACTTACGCGACTAAAAGGAGCGTCAAGTTAGCCTGTGCGAATTTACCCCAGGAGCGCTTCTCAGCGACGCGGGGTTTCCTTGACTTAATACCCTACAAAATTTAAATGAGCACCTAACTTACGCGACTAAAAGGAGCGTCGAGTTAGCCTGTGCGAATTTATATCGATACGATTGCGGCCTAGCAATTGTATCGATAATCCTTAATACCCTACAAAATTCTCAGCCTTCACTTTTCCTGCCTCACATCCAATTTCAACACAAATCTTTTTCATAGCCTCAACCATTTTTGGTGGGCCTGATATAAAAATCGAACGATCCTTGTAGTCCGTAATATTTTTTAAAATAAAATCTTTATCAATAAGACCTTTAAAAAACTTTTTTTCTTCAGATTCGCCTTCGGCTAGGGTCCAAGCAATATTAAAATTAGGGTTATCTTTTTCCCAAGATTCAAGCTCTTGTCGAAACGGGATATCATCTTCCGTCATGTTCGAATAAAGAAGTTTAATATCTGAAGGAATTTTATTCTCGACAATATATTCAATAATTGATATTGCAGGCGTAATGCCAATGCCACCGGTAATAAACGCAACCTTTTGATAGGCAGAATCAAATGTGCAACTCCCTATGGGCCCTTCTACAGAGACAATATCGTCTTTCTTAAGGCTCCAAAGTCTTTTTGAAAACTCACTTTCAGAGCGTCTTTTTGTCACTTCAATATACTCTTTAGATGGCGCACAGGAGAAAGACAAATATTTATTTAAATCTTTATTATTTTTATTCGCCCCGTCAAATAACACTTTCAAAAACTGGCCAGGACAAAATTCAATTCTTTTTTCAGATGAAAAACGAAAACTTTCTGTTGTCTCGGTCCTCTTAATGCGTTCGATAAATTTCAATTTAAATTCATTCATTTCTTTTTTGTCCCATTAGAACAATGAAAACATATTCCATAAAAATACCCCTGAAAATCATCAATCATATGGCCATCAACAATCCTATTTTGAAGCGCAGAACAAACAGGCATATGAACATCAAAAATTTTGTTGCAAATTCGACACGAAAAATGATGATGCGCATTTTCTTTCAGTTCATACAAAGATTTATTAAAATCTATTTTGATCTCGCGCAACAATCCCTTATCACAAAAACTTTCTAAAATCGAATAAACAGTTCCCAGCGAAATCGCCGGTACTTTCTTTTGCGCTAAACGATAAACATCTTCCGCGCTTAAGTGCCCCTTAGACTTATCAAAACTAAGATAGACCGATAAACGCTGCGGCGTTACCTTAATATTATGCTCTCTTAAAACTTGACTTGTTTGTTCCATAGGTTACTTAACCTTATTCTTTGATGGTGGCGCTAAATCAATCACATTATCAATTTTTACTTCAATAAAATATTTTGGCTCTATCGGAAGATGCGCTTCAAACTGTTTTTTTGACTTTGATCCTGTACTTACGCTTTTCTGAATACGCTTTGTAATGCGTTGAACAACCCGAGACTCCCACTCATTAAAAATATCCTTTTTAATTTCACTCCTTTGGATAATTTTTGCTTTTCCTTGAAGAGTGTAGCCTTTAAACCGCTGCTCATCTAAAGCCGTAACACTAATCACTGGATTTTTCTTTAAATTTTGAAAAGTCCGATATAAATAAAGATCTGTCAAAAAAAGCTTGTTTGTTTTTCCGATACCAACAAGACCTTTGACCGAGCAATGAATTGCGCCTTTTTGATCAATTGTTGACACAACAACAGCATGATTCTTTTCAAAAAAATCAATAATCTCTTTTGATAATTTCATTTTATTCTTTCTTTAATTTTATCAACCACAATCTTTAACAATTCAAGCTCATCCTCATCAGGAACAAATTGGCTATACTTTCCTTCATCCATCAATTCAAACCCCGCATCAACAATAGATTGTTCAAATTCCTTAAATCCTATTTTTGACCAACCGTACGAACCAAAAGTTGTGGCATAACGATTTTTTGTCTTTAAACCTTTAAGATACATCAAAAGCGCGGCCATTGTTGGCAACATGCGGTTGTTTAAAATCGGTGTTCCAAACAAGACAAATTTAGACATCAGAACATCTGTCACAATATCTGAAATATGGGCCTCCTGAAGGCCAACCATCTTAACGGGAATACCTGCAACATCAACAAAATGATTTAATTTTGTCGCCATCTGCCGTGTTGAATTCCACATCGTATCATAAACAATAAGACATTTATCGTCAGATTCATAGCTTGCCCACCTTTGATACAACGATACGATTTTCTCAATATTTTCTTTTGTTCGCCAAATAAGCCCATGCGATGGACAAATCATCTCAATATCAAGCTTAGAGGCAGCATCCAGTGCTTTAAGAACCTGGGCTCCATATGGCATAACAATATTCGCATAATATTTGGCCGCATCTTCAAAAACAATATCAGAGCCAACTTCATCAGCATAACGCTCAGCGCTTGCCCTATGTTGACCAAAAGCATCATTAGAAAAAAGGATCTTGTCCTGCGCAGAATATGTGGCCATCGAATCCGGCCAATGAACCATCGGCGTCAAAAGAAAACTTAAAGTTCTTTTTCCGATCTTTAACTCATCACCTGTATTAACAATTTTGAATTTCCAATCTTTCTTGAAATGGCGCTTAAGCTCTTCAGCCCCTTTTGGCGAACAAACAACTTCAGCATTCGGACAATATTTTAAGATTGCATCAATGGAACCAGAATGATCCATCTCTGTATGATTAGAAATCACATATTTTATTTTAGCTGGATCAATCACCTCTTTAATGCGATCAATCATCTCCTCGGCGCCATAATATTTAACGGTATCAATCAACGTTGGAGCTTCATCTAAAATAAGATAAGAATTATACGTCGAACCTACAGGAGTTTCATATCCATGAAAATTCCTAAGGTCCCAATCGATATACCCTGTCCAATAAATGTTATCTATTATTTTATGCATAATTTTATAAAATGTATTTAGTATTTGGTATTTGGTATTTGATATTTAGTGAAAACAAAAAAATTAAAGTATTTAGTGTACGGTAAAACAAACGCAGAAAAAACGGACAGATTTTCTATTATTTCTTTAAATTCTTAATTTATCGTCTACCTTTTTTCTTCTTAGCCTTTTAGCTCTCCACTCTTATGCTAAATACTATATACTAAATACTAACGACTATATACTAAATACTAACGACTATATACTATTCTTCAACTGCTTCAAAATCTTCTTTGGATACGCCACACTCTGGGCAAACCCATGTATCTGGAATATCTTCAAAAGCTGTTCCTGCAGCAACGCCATTATCTGGATCGCCAACAACTGGATCATAAATATATCCACAAACTGTACATTTATACTTTTTCATAAATTTACGCCTTTCTTTTATATAATGTTAACAATTAATCCCGCGTAAATTTATCCCAGGAGCGGTTTCTAGCGACGCGGGATTTCCTTAAATACCCCTACCCTAATTGACAGCGAGCTTACCAAGAATGATTATTATATAGGAATAGGTACTAGTGTCAAGAAAAATATTTACTTAACCTGAACGATTAGAAATTACAATATACAAAATCCAAATGACAAGCAAATCACAATAGACAACACACAATAAGCAAACATTATCGTTGATCATTTGTTGTTTGTTAATTGTTAATTATTTGTAATTTGTTTATTGGAAATTGTTTATTTACAACTTACTAAGCTTTAGATCTGTCTCTTCTTGGACCGCTCCAAGAAAAGCAGGTAAATTTGTCACTGGAGCGACATTAATAATAACAGGATAAAGTCCATTGATTTCTATATTTTCAAAATCTAAATTTTCTAAATTAAATTCAAACCGCTCGCCTTGCGATTGCACTTCCATCTCTAAGGTCTCGGCGCCAAGATCAATACCGCCAAGATTTTCCTTATTAGGAGAACTTTCATCAAATTCTCCAAACGGAAGCTCAAGCTGCGTGCCTGAAAAATTTGGTTTCTTAACCTGATCTTGACCAGAAGAAGTTCCGCTATCTTCTCGTGAAGATTTTGCCGAGTTTAAAACTTTCTGATAATATTCTTTTTTATCATAAGCTCCTCTAGTTAAGAATTCCTTATCAACATCCAAATCTTTTTCAAATTGCTTAAGTTGTGTGTCGATAATCCACTCTCCGTCAACATCAACAACAACGTGCTCTCTCTGACCTCCTGCCTTAAGAGGAATGAAGATAGTATCATCGCGAAAATCGTGAGAAAGTCGTAAATCTGTTTCCCTTCGCGAAGTTTCCATAATCCAATCTGTTGCAATCTTGCATTGATTGTTTCCACTCGGTGGAAACCTTTGCATAGCTAAACTAGCCAAATCTTGAATCTCTCGAGGAATAATCCCTGAAGAAGTTTTATTCTTTTCGGCCTCCAAAGCAGCCATAAGTTTTGGGTAAATCTCATCATTTGTTTCAGGTCTAACGAATTCAGTATTTCCCATGGGTCGTATAAGTGTTTCTGCTCTATTATAATAATAGCTCGTGCCTTTATACGAAAAAACAACTAACATCGGGTTTTGCTTCGTAACGACAATGCCTGAATGATCCACCAACGCATCGCCTTCACCGCCTTCATCATCATTTTTAAATTCTTGCTCAAAAGCAATCTCGTTTTGAGCATCAGAACTCCTTTTATTAATAACAACAACCTGATCTAACATTTCTCTTAAAAATTTATCTATTGACTTAAAATTTGATGTTAGAAAAGCTTCTAATCCACTAACAGGTTGAACATTAAAAAGCTTCTGTGATATTGCATTATCTTTTTCACCAAAAGGCTCATACAAAAAAACCACATCTTGACTAGAGCTCTGATCCTGTGCCCATTGGCCAACCAGAGCAACAAGTAGCTGAGAAATTTGAATCCCCGAATATCCTTGTTTTCTTAATTTATCTTGATACTTTGGATTAACAAGAACTTTACGAACATTATAAACTTCACGATTCTCAGTTTCATCTTTTTCTGAAAAAGAAACAGCACCCGCCTGATCTCCAGCCTTAATAACCGGCTTAATATCTTTTTCGACGTGAAGCAAAACAATTGGTTGTCCGTCATCATATAGATTTCCACCAATATCCCGTATACTAAAAAGATATTGAGATTCTTTAAGTTGTTGAGGCCAATAATGACCAAACAAGCCTTCATCGACTTGCCGAAAAGGCTTTATTTCTTTGCGAACTTCCTTGGGATTAGAAAACTGATCAAACCCAACAACCTGAAAAGCATTGTCTCCTAGTTTAAAATCTTGATCTAAAACACGAAAATTAAAAAAATCATGATAAGATTTTCGAGATTTAGTAATTAGATTACAAGCCAAGAACAAAACTCTTTTAGCCTCCTCAGCAAGAATATCCTCACCATTCATATATTCTGAATACTCAGTTTGCAGAAGACCAAAATATCCAGAAAAATTAGCAAATCTACCTCTTAAATCATGAACAATACTTCCTCTGGTGGCTCCATCTATATTTAATTCAGAAGCAAATCCAGGATCAGAAGTTATTGGTCCTAGATCCTTTGGAACATTATCAATTTCATCCATGTTGCTATTAATATACTTTAAGAAAATTCTACCAATACGTTTTATTATTTCATTGACTTCTTTGTCTTGATTACCCTTTTGATCGTCTTTATTCTCATTCATTATTTTAATAAAATCACGAATATCTCTAAGGAATAGTTTAAATTCATTCTGAGTATTTTCATCTTTAGAAAAGAAACTTTTTAGCAATACATAAGATAAAATAAAACCAAGATTCTGAAACTCTTCTTGAAAGAATTTTTCGTCTTTTTCTACCTCTCGACCCTTGGCTCTAAGATCTTCGTCAATCGCGTGTTTCGCCTCCAAATTCTTAAGATAAATCTTAAAATAATTACTATACAATTGTTTAAAACTATTAACATTGTTCTGATTCTTAAAAAAACGGCTCTCAATCTTGGAAGAAGGACTGTAGACCTTGAGGACTGACAATGTTTTTTCTTTAGACCAAGAAAACTTTCTGGCATCAGAAATAAAAGGAAGAAAATCTTGATGAACCTCGATTTGAATCTCGCTATCAAACATTTTTTTCATAGAAATGCCATCAAATAAAATCTTATTAGCAGCTATAACACTTTTTTCTGTTATTTCTTTCCCGCCTTTATCAGGATCATAAAGGGTGGGCATATTCATCAACTTAGAATCAACCTGAGCAGAAACAATCATGGTTTCCCCAGTTTCGTTGTTAGTTACAGCTTGGAGCTGGTAGCCAATAATATCTCCTGAAAGTCCGCCAAAATATTCGTGTGCGATATCTTCATGATTAATGATGTCGCCTGTTTTTGATCGACTAAAAAACACAGCTTGACCCGTTCTTAAGTTGACAAGGGCCTTGATCCCATAAACCGTGTGCACTTTAGGATCAAGCCCTTTAGAACCGCCTTGTTGGCCGAAAATCTTTTCTGTGATAATAACGCGTACACCCTTGGCCAATTGATCCAAACTTAGCTTCGAGCCAATATGAGTTAATTTCTCTTGAGTCAAATCACTTGCCACAGAATCAACAATCTTGATATCAAGATGTTCGCCTTGCCTTGTTAGAATTATTTCTTTCTCGAATTCATGCTCTGAGCGAACCATGAGAACATTATGAGTGTTCCCATCGCTATCTTTGGTCTGGACATCAATAAATCGAACGGTCTGATTTCTTTTCTGCAAAGTTTTAAAAAAATCAATTACGGACTTTTTAAGCTCGCCTCCTTTTTGGGACTGTGAAAATGTAAAAAGCGAAAGAATCTTTCCGTCAATTTTTGTCTGGTTAAATCCCTCTCGCCATTGACGCAAAGCATCTATGATGTCTTCTGTATCTTCTACCTTGATAACATTGATAACTTTATCTGCTCGAACAGGAAATCCATCTTCATCCAAAATTTGAGGATTTTCTTGGTCGAGCGCATTAACGTCATCTGCTTGAACGGTTTGATCTAAACTCCAGATATCAACTACATCACCATACTTTGCTTTTATATCAGACAAAAAATGATTAACGCCATCTCCTCGTCCCAAAATATTAATCAATTGTTGTCTGTTCAATTTTTGGTCTATGCTGTCGTAAATAGGCGTAAGGTGTTCTTTTATAGATTCGTATAAGCTAGAAGTATTTTGGATTTTTCCTAATATATTATTAAAACTTAACAAAAAAAACAAAAACTGATTCTTTGAATCAATATTTTCCTTCATGCTTGGAATAGAATCTGAAGTAAAACTTTGTGCATAATCAACTGGATAGGTGCCCAAGAATTCTACGTCCCTTCCTTGCCCGCCATCTGTGCTTTCTGTCACAGGCAAATAGCTCATCTCCTGAGAAAGCTGACTATAATAAAGCTCTCCATGAACTTTTTGATTGATAAGGTCTTCAGAGGCTCCCTGGTCTTCAAGCATTTTTCTTATCAAAGCCTTCATAAAGAGCACATACGTTCCTCGAACAGATGTATCGATAAAACAAATCCCTTTATCTAAAATTTGATCTGAAGAAATGCCTGAATTCAGAAAATATGTTTTTGTTTGATCAATGGCCTGCCTGATACCAGCTTCAAATTTTGAAAGACTTGTGCTGTGCTTAGCTCCTGATGCCTTTCCGTTGGCGATATTTGTAAACAAATTATAGAAATGATTTTCAAATTCTTCTAATCTTCCCCCTGGAATGGATTCAGAGTCTTTAAGCCCCATCCTTGATTTTGCTTCGCTAACCATAAAGTAAATAGGGTTTGCAACACGATTAACTTTTTGTTCAGGTGTTGTTGCCATTTTCTCAAAAGTTTTATTAGATAAATAAAATCCTTTGGATTCTCCGGGAAGCTCTTTCTTTCCCGCCTCATAAAGAAAAGCTGCATCTCGAAAAAGATATACGCTGTATTGATCAGATTTCTTATATTTTTCCTTGAGATGCTTTGTGAATTCATAGGCCTGCTGAGCGGCCCTTTTAGATCTTTCAAGCATTAAATTTATGTCTATTTTGGATATGCCGAGATCTTGGGCAACTTCTTTTAAAAGATCGTCATTTAATGGGCCTCTGAGACTCCTAGAGGCTTTATCTAGCCATTGAACAAAGTTGGGAAACTGGCCTGCGGCAGATTCTTTATAGAGATCATTAATTGTAGATAAAACTTGTTCTTTGCCAAGGATTTGACTTGAGCCTGTTTTTAATGCACTCGAAATATGACGCAATTTAGCAGGTGAACAAGCCGCTGTTACCTCACCAATATCATCGGTTGGCTCAATTGCCGCCTGTGTATTACCTAAGAAACTCATTCCACCTGAGAAATATTTCCGCGGAACATGGCGATTGGAATACTGATCGTATTCAACCTTAACAAAGTCACAAACGCCTTTTTTAAAAGCATCAAGATATTGATTATAAATCTTTTCTCGAACTTGCTTGTCCTCAACATCCACACCTGAAATCTTGGCTTGATTGCTGTATTTTTGATTCAAGATTGAACTTTTAAGCGTATTCTTAAACCATGTGGCTAAAATCAAAGAATTATAAATTTGGCGAAGACTGGCAAAATTCTTGCCGTTGTTTACCTCTTTCTCAATCTCAGGCAAAACAATCTCACGAACAATTTGTGATGACAAATTGCTAACCTGCTTTGTTTTATCTTGATCATTGGCTTGAGTGCCAATTTTACGATTATCAATATTGCTTTCAAGGGAAAGATAGTCTTCCTCAAGCATAACTTTTAGATGACTATTAACAACAAAAGCATGCGGTCCATTCTCGTAAACAACCGCCCTTTCAGGCACGATCCAAACCTTATTAAAGGTATTCACCGGTATTTGTGTAGTTCCGTATTGCTCAAAAGCTTGCTTATAAATTCGGCTCCAGAACTGCTTTCCAAGTTCATCTTCTGGATAGATTAAAGATGCAGTAATTTGCTTTAGAATATAATCTTGAGCTAAAAGGTCGCGCCCCATTTCGGTTTGGCTAAAAGCATCTGGAATAATACGATCTTCTTCATAAGGAGAAAGATTGACCCAAAGATCACTTTCAGGAATCGTCAAAGAGGCCAAAAAGTATTTGATCAGTTTTTCGCTCTCTTTTTCAAATTCTTGATCATTTAAGCTTGTATCACCAACATCAACAATAAAATCAAGCTCAAAAGGATTTTTAGGATTAACGCGGACACCTCTAAGCAAAACAGGTGCAAAGCTTGGGGTAAGCGTAACCATAGTCCCTGGCGTAGGCAAAAAGCTTAAGTTCTGCGCAAAACCAGGCGTAGGCATAATCATATTGGCTAGGAATGCAAAAATCACAAACCAGCCTAATAATTTAGAATAAATCTTTTTTGTAATTTTTATGTTTATCATAATATTTCTAATAACATTAATATTAAATTCCTCTACCCTAACAATACAACAAGTATATCCGATAATATTAAGAAAAAAAGGGCATTTCAGCCCTTTCGGGAAAGCGCTTCCATATAAATATATTTATGTATATATACAAATAGGGCGACTTGAGATCTCTCAAGTCGCCCCAAATATAGCATATAATCCGCTATTTTGCTACTTTATGCCTATTTTTTTTTAGAATTGTCATCATTAAGCACCAATTAGTAAAAGCAGATTGTAACAAATTTGCTCCTACAAAAGCCGTAAACCAAAGCCATCTGATATCCACCCAAATCGCTAATCCTACGCTTAATAAAACCATAAATCCTGCAATACCCCTTAAAACTCTCTCTGTCATATCCACCCCCACACCAATTATGTTAAACTTTTGAAAATGCGTTTCTTCAATTGAGCAAATGCTCTAGATCTTAATTTAAGATTCTTTTCTCTTCTTTTTGCATCTTCCTCATCTTATACCCTTCGAAATAAATTAATTCAAATGGTCTCCTCAGTCTTGTTGATTTAACAAAACCTTTGCTATGTTCTTCAAGTCTCTTTTTTTAAGTTTCCGGTATAAACCTGTATAAAGATTTTTATCTTTTTTACTTTTTAGAATATATAAATAAAACATTGCTTAATCAAAATTTAAAATATAATTGGTGTGGGGGCTCAAAATGAATACCGTACTCTTGTGTAAATATTCTTATTCCGTTTCATCTGCCCAAATTCAGTTATATCATCTTCCCCCCAAGGCAAATTTGCGCCAAACGTTATTTTCCATTGATCGCTGATATCATAACTTACCGACGGCCTCACATAGCCGTCATTATCAGATGGTGAATAAAAGGTAAACAATGACACCATTACGGTTTGATTCTTAAATAATTTTGTAATCCGATTTGTCAAAAGATGCCTATACTCATCCCATCTATAATCGTTAGGAAGAAGATTGTCACGATACTCATCGTAATCAAGTCTTTGTTCAAACAAATACTGAAATCCAACCCGCAGATCATTACCTAAATCTTTGCTATATCCTGCCATGGCCTTGAAAAAAGAATTCTCTACCATTCTATTAGTGCCATCTCGATCATCTCGGGAATTCAGATATCCAATCTCAACATTTCCAATCCCGCTTGCAAACGGCCCACGTAAACTTGCACCGTAAACATCCAAAGGTTCATAATAAAGTTTTCTAGCCGCCTCGTCCATATAACTTCGAGGATTCTTGTCAAATCCATGAAAATAATAAAGCGCAGCCTCGTTGCTACCAAAATTACGATTTAATCGTAACGCATACTCATTGTTGCTCATCTGAAAAGGTGGCTCAATGATATCACGATCAGAATTAACGCCGGCAATTCCGCCTTGAAAACTATCAAAGAATGACAACCGATCACCCTTAGGCGTTGTGTTAGGTGTAAAATGAGGAATCACGATAAGATCAATATTCGCAAGCTCTTGATAAATTGACACCTTAAGCGCATCGGATGGCTTCTTTAAATATTCATCATCACGGCCGGTAAAAAATGACACATAATCTTTCGGGAACATATCGTTGATAAACAAATAATCGCCTGTTCCCCATGTCAAAGTTTGTCGACCAAGCTTAACATCCATAAAGCTCATCGGCGTTAGCGATAGATTTAATTCACGAAGTTCAAAATCTGTTTTTCCGGAATAATATTCATCAACCGTAAAATCTCCTCGAAAAGCAAGTGCCCCACCTTTTTGCGCCAAATAATTCTCTCCAGAGAAATAATGATTTAACCTTAACTGCAATCGCTGCTCAAGAATATTATAATTATCTCTCTTTGTATTATCATCGCTGACCTTAACTCCGTAATCAGCCTCAAAAAACCCATGGATTTGTGGCCAATCGGCAAACCCTGTTGCGGGTAAGGCAAAAAATAAGAATAGCGCAAAAAATATTCTTTTCATTTTATTGAATCCATTGCATTGGAGGTTTTCTTAAATATCGTTCAGTAAAAATATCATCTGTAAGACCAACGTCATATTGAATATCGCTAAACTCCATCACTGTTTCTCCTCCACGCTGAACATCTGTGGCCTTTGATTTAGTAACTGTTGGATGACCGGAAATATCTTTAACGTCTAAAGCCTCAATGGTTCTAGTCAGATCGCCAGCTTCATTATAATATTCAGCCTTCATCGGCATAAAATTATTTTTGTCAATCCAGACTGTGTATGAAGCAAATTCAATGCCTTGTGTTTCTTTTGGCGTATTCTTTATTTTATAAAATCCATTCTCTTCACCTATAAGCTCATGAATATCGGCATCAATTCCGCGCCCAGAAACATCTTCGTAAACAAAATGAGAACCAACAAAGCTTGAACGCTTATCGCTTGCGGCAATACGGCGTACAAGATCAAGAGCTGGCAAATAAAGCCAACGGTCATCATCTTTTCCAATATTTTTCCAAACCATATAACTCATGCGCGCTACATCCGTTGGCTTCTCAAAATAAACATAGAATTTTTGCTCACCACCCTCTTTAATGCTAAGACGCAAAATTTTGAATTGTCTGATTCTTTGTCGTTCTTGAGAATCGATGATTGTCATTTTGACATTTGATCTTCCATCATTTCCAGCATAATACGAAACAAAATTAGCCTTTTTAACAATCTCATCAACACTTTGCGCAAAAACAAAACTACTTGTAACCAATAAAAAACAAACTATTAAAAATATCTTTTTCATTTTAAACACACCTTTCTTAAATGAGCACCTAACTTATGGAGCGCTTCTATTAGCGCGAACATCAAGTTAGCCTGTGCGAATTTTAATGAGCCTCAGCTTTACAAAGCGCTAGCATCTGTAAATCTGTTAGACGAACTAATCCTCATGAGCGTTAGCGAACTAAGGATCCCTCTGCATAATTGCGGCCTCGCAATGATCAGGTGCTTTATTTCAGACATACTTTTCTCTTCGATACCACATGACAAATACCTGCAAATAAAACAATAATCCCGATACTAATAAATGTAATCGGCTGCCATCCTACGGTCGTATATCCAAACAAAACATAAGCGATCGCTAAGGCTACGAATAAAGCAATCAGCATACAATTACTACATTTGCAGCTCATGGATTTCTTATTCTCCTCAAACATCCAAGATTGCTTTAATGATACTATAGATGGCAAAATAAATAAAGTCGCAAGACTAGATACAGCCATAATCGTAAACATAAAAAATCCTACTGTTTTATACGGAACAAGCGGTGCCGCTAAAAGCGGTAAAAACCCAATGGCCACAACAAGGGCGTTTCGAATAATCGCACGACCTGGACCGGCAAACATTTCTCTTGAAGTTTCCTCCCAAGTCTTTTTTTCTTGATAGACCTCCGTAGTCCTCTGGATAAAATGGATAGCAAAATCAATCGAAAGCCCCAAGGTCAAAGCCGACAAAACAGCCACAGGCATATCGTAATCTTTTCCAAAAAATCCTAAAAGACTATAGATAAACAAAATCGTAACCGTCAAAGGAATCATTGAAATAAGCGCCTTAACAGGAGATCTGAATAAAAATAACATCATAAAAAGAACAATCACAAAACTTCCTAAGAAATTTTTAAGCATACCTCCTACCATATTATTTTGCCAAACAACATTAATATAAGTTAATCCAGCCCAGTTGTAAATCAAAGCCTTTGGAGGAGGATTATCTTTAATATATTTTTTAACATACTTAACAACCTTATCCATATCTTTATTATCACCACTTTTAAGCTGAACCCACATATTAAGCTTTGAATAATCAGGCGTTGTTAAATGCCAAAGATCATCTGGCTTATGCGAATTCTCAAACGAAATCAAACATTGAGCTACCGCAGGTTTAGTGTCAGGAATAACATTATTAATCTTATCTCCACCCAAAAGCTCATAATAAATCTTCTTAACAATATCTGCCAAAGAAGTAGTTTTTCCGACAAGTCCAGTCTCGAGCAATCGCTTTTGCAATTGTTCGATGTACTTCAACATAGCAGGCTCAATAAAAATCTCATCCTCTTTATTTTTTGCTTCAAAAACAAGATACGCCTCGTAGGTCCCGGAAAAATGTTCATTCAAAATCTTATCCGCTACACGAATCGGATGTTTTGCTTCAAACCAACGCACCGGGTTGTCATTAACCTGAATACGACTAATGCCATAAAGCGAAATTCCACACAAAATCACTGTGATCGCCAAAACAGGCTTAAAATATTTTGTTGTAATCGTTCTAATAACTTTTAAAATCTTGTCTAAGAAAACTGATTTCTCCTCTTTGCCAGACAACCCAAACCCATCAAATTTTTTAGGGTTCATCAGCATAATATATGCCGGAATAAACAAGATTGTTAAAACCCAAGCAATCAAAACTCCAACAGCAACAAAAACACCAAAAACCTGAACTGGTGGAATCGGTGAAAAAGAAAGTGAGAAAAATCCAACCGCAGATGTTAGCGATGTAAATAGCATCGGACTAAAAAGCTCATTTAAAACAAAAACAATTGTCTTTTTTCGATCATGAAAAAAATGATACTTATCAAAAAACTCACTTAAAATATGCACGGAGTCTAAAACGGCAATCGGCATCAAAAAAATCGGAATCATAGTTTTTTCATCTGCTCGAACTGCTCGCGATTCTCCGAAAGTATTAATTCCCCCAATGTGCTCGCTCCAATCGCTGAGGTTTGCTCATTCAATTTG
>JAQUUP010000022.1:14891-34371 GCA_028693815.1 Candidatus Omnitrophota bacterium | reverse complement strand
AAGCTCATTTAAAACAAAAACAATTGTCTTTTTTCGATCATGAAAAAAATGATACTTATCAAAAAACTCACTTAAAATATGCACGGAGTCTAAAACGGCAATCGGCATCAAAAAAATCGGAATCATTGAGCTCATAATATGAACAGGAAACCCGAATCCAATTAAAAGTCCCATGGTAATTAAAACAGTTGCGACCGCAATAAGCATTGGAGCCACAATAAGACTCGCGGATTTAAAGAAAAACCACATTAAAAGAAAAATAACGAGCCCTGCCAAAGGTGCCGAAACGGCCATCTGTTTAAACATTTCAACACCAAACTGATCATTGGCAATCGGCAACCCCGTAAAATAATACTCATCATTAGACGGATATTTCGCTACAATCGCTTTAATTTTTTGTGAAATCTCATAGCTTAAATCTTTACGTTTAATTGGAATATATAAAGCCAGCGCTTTGCCATCCTCAGAAACAAGCGTTCCGTGAAACATGGGATTGTCTTGTGCTTCATTTCTAATATGGAGAGCCTCTTGAGTTGTTTTTGGTGGCTGCTGCATCAGCCAATTAAAACGAACCGATCCAATATCTCCTTGTTCAATATTGTCCTTCGTCGAAGGAGAAATAATTTCAGAAGCAATAACACCATCCAGCTTCTTAATATCATCTGTAATATGATAAACATTGGTAAGTGTTTTAATATTGAAAACACCATTTGAATCGACTTTGTTCACAACGCCAATAACCAAGATATCATAAAGCGCAAATTCTTTTTTCATCTCTTCATGAAAAACACGCGCTGGCGAACTGGCGGGAAGCATGTTCTCCGGATCAGTATCCACCTTGATTCTCGCAAATTGAGTCAAAGACAAAACAACAAGTGCTGCAACCAACCAAAGAATAACTTTTGGCTTATTTAAAGCATAATCAATAAATTTCTTAATCATATTTAATTTCCTTTATTCTGAAAGATTTTTTTATAAGGCCAAGCAACTATTCCACCATCCATAACTTTTACATTCTTAAATCCATTAGCCTGCAAAATCAAAGCTGCTTCATAACCTCTTAAAGAAATTTTGCAGAAAACAATAATTTCCTTATTGTCAGGAATTTCACTTATACGTTTTCGCAATTGCCCCAAAGGAATAAGCGTTGAGTTCTCAATATAAGTTTCATCATATTCTTCTTGGCTTCGAACATCAAGAAGAATAAAATCTTCAGAATTTTCCATCTTTTTCTTAACTTCATCAGGCGTTAAAGACAGATATAGCCCATCAAGCTTATTGCGTGCGATATTGGCTGCAGTGATAATATTATCCATAGCTGGCGAATAAGGTGGAGCATAACACAAATCTAAATTTGCAATTTGATCTACAGTCATATTTGCCGTAATTGCTGTTGCTGCCACATCAATGCGTTTATCAACTTCCCCTAATCCGACCGCTTGGAACCCAAGAATTCTTCTAGTTTTTTTATCTATAATCATTTTAATAAATATAGGCTTTGCATCTGGATAAAAGTGCGCCTTATCTGGGGCTGGACTCAACAAAGTAACAACATCAAATCCTGCTTGCTTAGCTTGCTTTTCCCCTAATCCTGTTCGGCCAACATTAAAATCAAAAACTTTGCAAACGGTTGAGCCAAGCACTCCTAAAAATTCATCTTTTATACCACAAATATTATTGGCTGCAACTCGTCCTTGCTTATTCGCGGTTGATCCCAAAGGAATAAAACATGGCTGACCTGTTTGAAGATTAACCGATTCAACACAATCTCCTGCAGCAAAAATATCTGGATCACTTGTTTGCATACATTTATTTACCTTTATTCCGCCGGTCACCCCAATCTCCAAATCGCAATCTTTAGCTAATTTTGAATTTGGACGAACACCAATACTCATAATCAAAAAATCACATGAAATCTGACCCTGATCTGTTAAAACAGACTCAATCTTATCTTTTCCAAGTAATGCGGTTACAGTTAAGCCCGTTTTGATCTTTACACCTTTAGACTCCATATGCTGCGAAACCTGAAAAGCAATCTCAGGGTCTAAGATTGGCAAAACCTGATCAAGTCGCTCAATAATAGTAACTCTTGCGCCCTTTTGATGAAGTGCCTCAGTAATTTCTACCCCAATAAGGCCTCCACCTACAATGACAACATCTTTGGCTTTTCCTTGATTTAAAATATTCTTTATTTCTTCTGCATCTTCAACAGTCTGAAGCGTAAAAACATTCTTCAACTCTTTGCCCGCCAACGGTGGAACAATGGGCGAAGCACCTGTTGCAAAAACAAGCTCATCATAAGAAATCTCTTTTTTTTGTTTTGACTTAAGATCTTGAACAATAACCTTCTTATTTTCTCGATCAACCTGAACAGCTTCAGTTTGATTCATGACCGTAACATTCTTTACTTCATGAAAAAATATCGGATCCCGAACTGTGCCAATAGAAGTACACATTAATTCTTTCTGATCTTTAACAACACCCGATATATAATAAGGAAGGCCACAACCCGCATAAGACAAAAACTTCCCCTTCTCAATAAGGATTATTTCAGCATCTGGACAAATGCGACTAATTCGTGAACCAACCTTAGGACCTGCAGCAACTCCACCTATAATAACAATTCTTTTTTTATTCTTCATTTATAAAGCTCCTCGATCTTTTATTGCAAAATAATATCTTTTAACATATTTTTCTCGTCAATTGCAACAGAACCACCAATAATCTTAGCAATGTTTCCTCCAAACATTTTTCCCATCAATCCCATATTCATTCCTGATATATAAATTTTTCCATCATTACCTTCATAAACTCCCCAGGCGCAAGGCATGAGCGTAGAAACCTCTGGATTTGTTTGCAAAATATCGTTGGCATAAGCCCCCTTACAAAGCTCAACAACTCTAACAGGGCGTTTCATTTCAATACCATTTTTAGCTAAAGTCGCATTTAAATTTCTAGTCATCGGAGAACTCCAGCCATGCGCCTGAATCGACTCTTTTAATTTACTACAAGTCTCTTCAATCGTGCTGTATCGGCTCTGATAAACTGTGATCATCATTTTTGGCATAGCAATCAATATAATCAATCCCGTTAAAATAACACCAATGCCAATTCCAAACAAAACGACTTTCAAATTATTTATTTTACCATTCTTTTCACTCTTACTGCCTAATTCTTGACTCATTTCTATTTCCTCCACTATATTAAATTGTATTAAACATGATTGCTTATATTCATAAAGAAATTAAGCGTTTTATTCTTATATCCTTTTCTTAATTCAATGATATTTCCTGCGTCCCAAAAAACGGGATGATGAGATGCCATAATCACCTGACACCCTCCCCTGACAATTTTCTTAAGACCTTTTTGTATCTTTGTGACCCATTGGAAATCATGCCCAGCTTCCGGCTCATCTAAAAGCAAGGTGTCTCCTTTCTTGAAATTGGCAAATCCCAAGACATCCCTCATGGTTTCCCCGTGAGACGAAAACATCGCCCTGACCCTTATCAAAGATCCTGTCATCCCACCAAAAACATCTTGTGATCGATGAGGATTCATCGTTTCACTATCAAAATAATAATAGAAAGTTTTACCATCTTCTTCCTTTTTACAATCAGGGCATTCATAAATTGATCTAAGAACAGAACTTTTTCCTGAGCCATTTGGCCCAACAATAACATTCATTGCTCGATTAAAAGAAATATTGTTAAATCGACTAACCATACCGCGATGCTTTAAACAAAACTTAATATTAGAAATCATTTATCTTAACCTTACAAACTCTATTTCTTTGAAGTAAAATTATTTTATATTTTTCTTAATTAAAGAAACTAACTTTTCTTTAGGAACAACACCAACAACACTATCAACACAATGTCCTTCTTGAAAAATAGAAATGGTTGGTATGCTCATAATTTCATATTTCTCCGCAGTCTTCGGAGCATTATCAACGTTAATCTTTCCAACTTTAATTTTTCCATCAAATTCTTCAGCTATTTCCTTAATAACTGGCCCAATCATTTTACACGGTCCGCACCAAGGTGCCCAAAAATCAACTAAGCAAGGAATTCTTGACTCCAAAACCTCCATCTTAAAATTGTCATCATTAATCTCTATTTCCATGAACTACCTCCTTTTTAATTTTATTACTATTTTTAGTTCTTTTAAATATCGTATTATCCGGATATTACGTTTATTCAAAGCAAAAAAAACTATTTTTCTAATATTTTTATGACTTCAATAATTTTTTTATTTACAACTCTGTAGCATATCCTAACGCCATCTTTAACAGGAAATAAAATACCTGCCTTTTTTAAAATTCCTAAATGCTGAGATACTGTTGACTGCGGAAGCTTTAAATTCTTAACAATCTTAGAGACATTACACTGATTTCTTAAAAGGCCATCTACCATTTTTAATCTAACGGGGTGACCTAAAGCCTTAAGCGTGTCGCTTTCCTTTATATAGTCCATTCTATTCCTATCGGTATTCATGTTTACTAATTATAATATCGTAATATTACAATATTACGATATATATGTCAAGATTATTTTTTTCTTTTTATCTCACCTTACAATAACGATGTGAACAGTAATTTCTTATAAGCTTGATTTTGAGAACAATTTTAATGAATCGCCCTTTTGGCAGGAAACTTTTCTTTTGGCAAGCTTGATAATGCGACGAGCATTATTTAGAGTAACTTTTGTTTTGTCGTCATAAATAATATAGTCTTTTTTTAGGCCAACAGATGTAAAGCTTGGCATAATAACGTTACATCCAACATTCAAGGCTTTCAGCTGAACCCTATCCCCTCCTAAAGTTGTCAGAGCAGTTGTAACAGGCATATGGGCATTTTTAGTTACAATGCGAGCAAGGGCAATCATCTTTAGCACAAGAGAAATATCTGAGAATTTGTGATTTGCCAAAGGAGTTTGGCTTTGAGGCATAAATGGCCCAATCCCAATCATGTCGGGCTGAAAGCTCTGATAAAATAAAATATCTTTGGCTAGATGATCTAGTGTCTGGCCTGGAAGCCCGACAATATTACCTGATCCAACCTGAAACCCAACCTTCCTCAAATAATCGAGAATCTTAAATCGATTTTTAAGAGATTGGCCTGGATGAAGAATGCTGTAGAGCTTTTCGTCTGCCGTCTCATGCTTTAAAAGATACCGACTTGCTCCAGCATCATAAAAAGCATTGTAATGATCCAAAGGTCTTTCGCCCAAAGAAAGCGTTATCGTTAAATCTGGGCATTGTTTTTTTATATTTTTTATAATCTTCGAAAAAACATTTCTTGTATAAAAAAAATCATCTCCTGACTGAAGAACAACAGTCTTAAGCCCTTTTTTACGAACAGCTATCGCAGCTTCTAAAATCTCGAAAGATTTCAGCCGAGTTCTTTTTGCATCTTTATTATCTTTTCTTAATCCGCAATATAAACAATTACGAATACAATGAGATGAAAACTCAACAAGGCCTCTCAAAAAAATTTTATCGCCACAAAAATCTTTGCGAACTTGATTCGCCTGACTAAAAAGCGTTTTTGTATTTTCTTTCTTTAATAACTGAAGAATTTCGTTCTTTGTCATGCTAACCATCTCTAAAGATAAAGGTCTCTTTCGCCTTTTTCAACTCTTTGATACAAACTATAAAATTTATCAAATATCTCCGGCATGGACTGCCTCACTTCTTCAATTTCTTTGCGCAAAACAGGCTCAGCAATCTTTTTTGTTTCTTGGCTTGAAAAATCATCAAGCCATTCTTTAAATGTTAAAATAGCATTAATTTTGCAAAACTTTCCTTCTTGTCCACTGCGCAAAAGCTCCATAATACATTTCCCTGTTCGCCCACATCGATATCCAGCTGTACAAAAAGAAGTGATATATCCCATCTTGGCAAATTCTCGAATAACTTCGTCCAGATTACGTGTATCTCCTAAAATAAATTGCTGCTTTTTTTCCTCTTGGCCAGAATCAAAATCTGCATAACCACCAATTCCAATCTTTGTTGATGCATCTGTTTGCGTCACCCCTAAAGAGATGGCCTCTTTTCTAATTTGAGGACTTTCGCGTGCGGTAATAATCATTCCTGTAAATGGAATCGCCAAGCGCACAACAAGAATTAATTTCATAAAATCTTCATCGGAAACAAGATAAGAAGAATCTTTGCATAAAGAAGTACCCAAAGCAGGCTCTAATCTAGGAAATGAAACTGTATGTGGACCAATTCCAAATCTTCGCTCAAGCTCGATAGCATGGCTGACTAATCCCAAAACTTCAAACTTCCAATCGTAAAGTCCAAAAAGAGCCCCGAGTCCAACATCGTCAATTCCCGCTTCAAAAGCACGATGCATGCAATAAAGCCTCCAGTCATAATCTCCTTTAATCGTCCCCTTTGGATGAACTCGCTCATAAGTCGCACGATGATATGTTTCTTGAAAAACCTGATACGTTCCAATGCCAACTTGATTTAAGCGCTTTAAATCATCGATGCAAAATGCCGGAGCATTAACATTGACACGCCTAATATTGCCAATTCCTTTTTTCGTCGGAACTTTAACATCATAAACTGTTTTAATGCTGTCAACAATATAATCAATATCATTCTTGGGGTGCTCTCCATAAACAACAATCAAGCGCTTATGACCAATCTTTCCCGCTAAAACCTCGACTTCTTTCCTTATTTCCTCCATAGAAAGAACTCTGCGCTTCGCATCAGTGTTTTCACTCTTGAAACCACAGTAAAGACAATTATTCACACAATAATTTCCCATGTAAAGCGGAGCAAACGTAACAATTCGATTATTATAAACTTTCTTTTTTATCTCTATGGCCACTTTTTTCATCTGATCAATCAAATTTTTATCGTCAACATGCAAAAGCGCTGCCGTTTCTTCAAGAGTCAAATTCTGAATTGATTGCGCTTTCTTCAAAATATCTTGAATATATTTTGAATCACGCTTTCTTGCCTTTTCAAGAGATTGAATAATATTTTCTTCAGAGATAAAATTCTTCCCATCTATAAGATATTTTTCAATCTCATCTCTCTTGATCCTTTGATCAATCCATTTGCTTTTTACTGTTTTATCCATTTACGACACCTTCTCCTTGCATGGATCCAATTCCTGTTGATAAATCTTTAGGCAATCTGGAAAAGGTTCCAGAACCCTACCCAGAACACCCTTTAAAAAAGAAATACATACACCATAATTTGTAACAGGAACTCCAATTCTTTTTGCATGATACATTCGCCTCAATGTTTCTTTTCGCGTAATCATGCACGATCCGCACAAAATAACTAATTTATATTCCGATAAATCTTCTGGATAATCTCGCCCCGCACAAACATCCACTTTAAGATCAGCTTTTGTGTATTCTTTAATCCATCGAGGAATCTTAATCCGCCCTATGTCATCTTCAACCGCATGGTGGCTACATGCTTCAGCAATCAAAATTTTATCGCCATCTTGCAAAGAATTAATAGCAATTGCGCCCTCAACCATTTGGCTCAACTCACATTTAAGACGTGCAAAAATAATTGAGAATGTAGTACACTTTATATTGCTTGGCGTCTCTAAAACCATTCGATCCACAACTTGAGAATCACAGACAACAATATCAGGAGGTGCTTTTAGTTTTTCTAAAACATCTAAATACTGATCTTCTTTAACAATTAATGCCGAAGAATCATGATCAAGAGCATCGCGAATTGTCTGAACTTGTGGCAAAATAATCCTCCCTTTCGGCGCCTCAAGATCAATCGGAATAATTAAAATCGATAACCCTCCTTTTGGCATCAAGTCTCCGATGAGAGATGGGGGCTTAATAAAGTCTTCTGGACAACATTCAATCAAGTTCTCCTTTAAGGCATTAACATAATCATCGCGCTTTTCCAATGTTATACTAGAGCAAAAAACTATTTTTTCAGTTTTCTTCTTAAGATGAGAAATAAAATCATCATCCGGATATTTAATATCAATTTTATTAACAACAATAATGAGCGGCATCTTTTGATTCTGAGCTTGATCGTAAACATAATCTTCAAATTCTGTCCATTGGTTTGGCTCAACAATCAAAATAACAACATCCGCGCGATCAAAGATTCTTTTCGTTTTTTTAATTCTTGATTCAGAAAGATCTGAAGAATCATTGAGACCTGCCGTATCTAAAAAAACAACAGGTCCAATCGGGAGAAGCTCCATGGTCTTCTCAACAACATCAGTTGTTGTGCCAGCGACTGATGACGTAATAGCGACATCTTGACCAGCAACAACATTCAGAAAACTTGATTTTCCAACATTTGTTCGACCAAAAAGGCCAATTTGTAATCGCAATGATTTTGGTGTTGTTTTCATCAATATTCCTCTATTCTGGACGAGCTAAAGCGGATTTAACCGAGACACCCTCTAGAGCTCCTAACTGTCCTGTTAAGGCCCCGATCTCATCTGTCGTGGCATCAACGATTAGCGTAATAACGCTTAGAGCCCTTTCCTTGTAAGGAACTCCCATCCGACCAACGAACATCGAAGCATGTTGATGCAAAATATGGTTTACTTTTTCTGCACTTTCATCTCTGTTCTCTAGAATAATTCCTACAAATCCTAACCTTTTTTTCATATGGCCTCCTTTTAAATTAAAATAAAAACCCGACTTTCTCTAAAGATAAGCCGGGCTATGTTGTCCTCACCCCTTAGCTTTAGGATAAAATCCCTCTTCTTCAGAAAAAATTGATTTAATTTAATTCTATTTTATATACTGCTCAACAGTCTTTAAAAAATATTCCGGATTAATTGGCTTTTCCAATATTGCCTTAACAGGCAAAAGCGTTTCTCCAGTTTCATAATCAAAGGCAAAATTAGAAGCTTTTTTGATGCCCGAAACAATAATCACAGGAATATTCTTAGTTGTCTCATCAGATTTTAACTTCTGAGAAATATCAAATCCTTTGGAATCATGCTCCATCATAATATCAAGCGAAATAAGATCTGGTTTTTCCGCTTGCGCCTTTGCAAAACCCTCTTCCCCACCACTCGCAGAAACAACAATAAAATCTTTTGCTTCCAAAAGAACAGTTACCGCTTGTATAAAATCTGGGTCATCATCAACAAGCAAAACTTTTTTTGACATCAGCTCCTCCTTTTTTTCAAAATCATATTGTGCTATTCTACAAGTAAATTTTGCTTTTGTCTACTTTGTATATTCTGGGCGTGGTATATACTTTGTATGCAAAAGATGGTGCGCTTTCTCACTTAAAGGCTTTCCAAGAAAATCTTCGTACAATTTCTTTATGTATGGATTTTCGTGAGAACATCTGACATTCTTTTCTGCATCTTCATCATAAAGACCTTGAGCACGTTTTTTACGAACATCATCGTTGATCATATACGGCTGACCTCCCCCACCAACGCATCCGCCTGGACATGCCATAACCTCAACAAAATGATATGGCAATGGTTCATTATTTTTTATCGCCTTTCGGATTTTATCTAAAACGGAAACAACATTAGCAAGTCCGTGAGCAACAGCAATCTTAACCTCTGCGCCTTTTATGTTAACAGAAGTTTCTTTAACGCCTTCAAGACCTCGAACATTATTAAATTCAACCTTTTCTAACTTTTCTCCTGTAATAATCGAATACGCTGTTCGAAGAGCTGCCTCCATAACTCCTCCGGTTGCACCGAAAATTGTTCCAGCACCAGAATATTCACCTAGCAAAAGATCTGGTTCCTCTTCAGGGAGATTGTTAAAATCAAGCCCCGCCTGACGAATCATGCGAATAAGTTCTCGCGTTGTTATAACAATATCCACATCTTGATATCCAGAAGCGAACATTTCTTTAGCTCGTCCGATTTCATATTTCTTAGACGTGCAAGGCATAATTGATATAACTTTTATTTTCTTTGGATCAATCTTTTTCTTTTCAGCATAATATGTCTTTGTTAAAACACCTAAGATTTCATGTGGAGATTTTGCAGATGAAAAATGATCAATCATGTCGGTATAAAACTTTTCCATAAAATCAACCCAAGAAGGGCAACACGTTGTAATCATCGGCAAAACACCTTTTTTATGAACAAAACGTTCGACAAACTCAGTTCCTTCTTCCATAATCGTAACATCTGCTGCAAAATTTGTATCAAAAACCGTATCAAACCCTAATCGCCTTAAAAGGGTATAAAGCTTTTTTGTTAAATTAGTTCCAGGGGGATATCCAAATCCTTCTCCCACAGCAACGCGTACGGCAGGAGCAATTTGAACAACGCAATGAATTTCAGGATCCTGAAGCGCTTCCCAAACTTTAGAAGTATCATCTTTCTCAAATATAGCACCAGTTGGACAATGCGCAGAACACTGACCGCATCGGACACACGGAGATTGGCCCAAAACAATATCTCCGGCAGCAGAAATTCGAGTGTTAACCCCTCTTTCCAAAAAAGATAGCGCCCAAACACCTTGCATTGATTGACAAACTTCTACGCAGCGACCACATTTAATGCATTTCGAAGGCTCTAAAACAATTGTATTAGTCGTACTATCTTTTGGCAAATCTCTAACAATTTTCTCAAACTGTTCTTCTCTGATACCAAAATCGGAAACAAGGGTTTGAAGCTCGCAATTATTGTTACGCCCACACTTCAAACAATCGTTAGGATGTGCTGATAAAATAAGTTCAATGACAGTTTTTCTAGTCTCTACAATCTCTGGATCATGCGTAATAATATCCATCCCTTCATCCAGTGGCGTACAACACGACCTTAGCATCTTATTTGTTCCCTTAACTCGAACAATACAAATGCCACAAGCCGCAGATGCGCAAAGATCTGAATGATAACAAAGTGTCGGAATTTTAACTTGAACTTTTTTAGCAGCATCGAGAATCGTCGTTCCTTTTTCGACCTCTACTGGTATTCCATTTATAATAGCCTTAATCATCAAAAACTCCTTTTTGTATAAACTTTATCGTCTAATAGCTAAAAATCGGCACACTTCAAAACAGCGTCCGCACTGAATACATTTTTCTTGATCAATAACATAACCCTGATTCTTATCTCCAGTAATCGCTCCAACAGGACAATTACGCAAACAAAGTCCACAGCGCTTACATTTCTCCTCTATAATAGTATAGCTAAAAAGGTTTGAACATTTTCCAGCCGGACATCTTTTTTCTTTAATATGCAAAAGATATTCTTCGTTAAAGAATTTTATAGTTGACAAAACAGGATTGGCGGCTGTCTGCCCCAAACCACAAAGAGAAGCTTTTTGCATGCCCAACGAAATTACCTTTAATTTTCGCAAATCATCTAACTCCCCTTTTCCTTCTGAAATCTTTGTCAGCAAACCTAAAAGCTGTGTTCCTCCTATGCGACAAGGAGCGCACTTTCCGCACGATTCTTCAACACAAAATCCTAAATAAAATTTTGCAATATCAATCATACAGTCCGTTTCATCCATAACAATCATTCCACCTGAGCCCATAATCGAGCCTAACTTCTGAAGGCTTTCATATTCAACAGGCGTATCAAAATAATCCACGGGAATCACACCCCCGGATGGACCACCTGTCTGAATCGCTTTAATTTTTTTATCTTCAAAAACTCCACCACCAATATCAAAAACAATCTCACGTAATGTTGTTCCCATAGGAACCTCAACAAGACCAGAATTCTTAACTTTTCCAGTCAATGCAAAAACTTTCGTTCCCTTGGACTTTTCTGTTCCAATGGAGGAAAACCATTGGCCTCCCTTAAAAAGAATAATTGGAATATTCGCTAATGTTTCAACGTTATTAATTACTGTTGGTTTATCCCACAACCCTTTAATCGACGGATATGGAGGCCTTGGCTTTGGACATCCTCTTTTGCCTTCAATCGATGCAATTAAAGCTGTTTCTTCACCGCAAACAAAAGCGCCTGCACCTAAGCGAATTTCCAAATCAAAATTAAATCCAGACCCTAAAATATTCTCCCCTAAAAGCCCATATTCTCGAGCTTGTTTAATAGCGATATCAATACGTTTAATTGCCAATGGATATTCTGCTCGAATATACAAAAATCCTTTTGTCGCACCAATGGCATATCCTGAAATCATCATGCCTTCTAAAACAGAATGAGGGTCCCCTTCCAAAACACTACGGTCCATATACGCACCTGGATCACCTTCATCTGCATTACAAATCACAAATTTCTGGTCTGAAGACACTCCTTTAGCAAAGCTCCACTTCATCCAAGTTGGAAATCCTCCACCGCCTCTTCCTCTCAAACCACTAATTTTCATTTCCTCAATAACATAATCTTGAGATTTCTTTAATAAAACTTTTTTAAAAGCTTGATATCCATCTTGACAAATATAATCATCAATGTTCTCAGGATCAACAATCCCGCAATTTCTTAAAACAATCCTTAGCTGCTTATCTTGCGGCTTAAAAACAAGATCTTCAATAATCTTATTTTTTATTAAAGTTTTATCAATAATCGAATCAATGTCCTCTTCCTTGACATGAGCATAAACAATATTTTCTGGAAAAATCTTAAAGACAACCCCTTTGTCATAAAGCCCAATATCTGCAGCTCGAACAACTTGAATAGAATCAACTAACTCTTTCTCTCTAAGCTTTGAAAGCAATAGATCATAAAAACGCTTTGTGCTCTTATCTTCTTTTGTATCCTTAAGTAAAACAATTTTCTTATATCTAGACATTTTAATTCACCTTTATGTTATAAATATGATCATTCAGTAAATATTTTCCTAGCGCATGCTTATCAATAATCTTTATAGCTGTTTCTTCATCCACTCTTCCATAAACAACTGTTGGCATTCCTTTCACGCAAACCTCAACTAATGGTTCTGCGTGACACATCCCAGAACATCCACACTTCTCAATCAAAATATCTATTTTTCTTTCTTGTTTTTCTTTTATTAAAGTTTCAAGAACTTTATCCGCACCTGCAGCAATCCCACACGTGCTCATGCCAACTTTGATCCAATCACCTTTATTTTTTTGTCCATGACGACTAATTTGGTCTAAATTCATTTTGAAGAAACCTCCTCTGTAACAACTTCTTTAGAATACTCTGACAAAATATCCATAATCTGACCTTTTTTTAACTTACCATATGTTTTGCCATCAATGGTCATGACAGGAGCAAGACCGCAGCAGCCTAAGCATCGAACAGACTGCAAGTGAAACAACCCATCTTTCGTCGTTTGCCCCTCCTCAACATGAAGAATATTCTTAATTTCATCGACAATATCAGCCGCGCCCTTCAGATAACATGCCGTTCCCATACAAACAGAAATCAAATGTTTTCCAGGAGGATCAATCTTAAAATAATTATAAAATGTGATTACCTCATAAATCCTCGCCAAAGGAACATCCAAAATACGAGAAAGTTCAAAAGAAATATCTCTCGGGACATATCCGTAATGATTCTGGATTTCGTGCAAAATCATAATCAGATTACCTTTTTTATCTTTCCATTTCTCAGCTAAAGCGTCCAGTTCACCAACAATTTTGCGATGATCTTCACCTGTTTTTCGAACATAAATACGAGCCATTTTAAGCAAAGTTTCAGGCTTAACAGGTTTCTCTAAAACAGCTTTAACCGGCAATGCTTTTTCATCAGGCTTTAAATCAAACGGAAAATTAAGCTCCTTTCGAGCTCCAGTAATCAAAATGACAGGAATATCCTTAATCGCTGCATCGTTTGCCATTGCCTTTGCAGTCTCAGCCCCTTCAGTCTTATAGGTCATCATCATATCTAAGAAAATTAAATCTGGTGATTCTGCCTTAACCTTCTGAAAACCTTCCTGACCATTAGACGCAACAACAACATCGTATCCGTTTGCTTCTAGCAAAATTGCGGTCGCTTCAGTATAATCTCGATCATCATCGATAATAAGTATCTTATTTCTCATTAGTCATCCTTTTTCTATATTTTTTCAATCCTAAACTTAAATGAATTGCCATTCTTTTTTGGCTCAACCCAAATACGCCCACCATGTTTTTCAATAATTTCTTTTGTAATAAACAAGCCTATCCCAGTTCCCTTTACAGTTTCCATTCCTCGATAAACAATACGAGAAAATTTCTTAAACAATTTATCAATATCAACTGATTCAATAGGATTTCCGTCATTATAAACCTCAACTTCAATCTCTTTGCCATCAATCCTCGAAGAAATTCTAATTTGCCCTTCAGGAACCCCATATTTTATCGCATTGCTCAAAAGATTATTAGAAACAATCTGAAGCAATCCCGCATCACCTAAAACTCTTAAGCCCTCTGAAAGATCATTAACAATCTTAATATTTTTCTCTTCAGCCTGCTGCAAGAATGATTCAATTGTAACATCAAAAACATGTTCCTTAATTAAAAGTTCATTTTTAGTCAACTGAAGCTCTGCTTTTTCAATACGACTTAAATTAAGAAAATTCTTAACAGTCACTGTTAGATAATCTAAATTTCGTGATACTGATGCCAACGTTTTTTCTTGCTTTTCATTAATATCACCTAAAATTCTATTTTTCAAAAGATAAGTATTTAAAACAATGGACGAAAGAATTCCTTTAAGCTCATGAGAAACAAACCCAATAAGATCCAAATAACGACTATTAAGCACTTCTAGCTTTTCTTTTGACTCATGCAAACTTTCTTCTCTTCTTGCAAGCTTTCCGGACATATCGTTAAACGAAAAAATAAGCTCGTTTAATTCTTGAATCGATGTTTGTTCAGTAATTTTACTGTCTAGGTTTCCTCGAGAAATCTTTCTCGTTGTATTTAGAACTTCATTCAAAGGTCGAGTAATCGACCTAGTAATCATATAGAAGAAAATTGCGGCCAAAATAGACGTTAAAAAAATAATCATAAGAAAAACAATGAACGCGTTTCTTCCAATAACCAAAAATGGTTTCTCTAAAATTCCAACATACAAAATGCCAATAATGTCACCTTCAATATCTTTTATTGGCTCATACGCTGTGATATACCAATCTGTGACAACAAAAGCCTTATCAAACCACTTCTTTCCATCTGTAATAACTTGTCGATAAACCTCATCAGAAACGCGAGTCCCTATAGCCCGCTGTCCTTCGTTGTCTAAAACATTAGTCGCTACACGGACATCTCCCTGAAAAATCGTAACTGTTCCAAGCGGCTTGTTTTCATAAAATCTATTTTCAAAGACTGAATCAACAATATTATCAATCAAATTAAAATTCTGATTAATAATTTTTCCCCCATACAAAATTTTTAAAACTTCACCCTTGCTATTTAGTATCGGTCTAGCATATTCAATCGCAATAACACCGTCAATAACCATTTTCTCTGTCGGCTTCGCTCTAGAAGTCGGCCTCACAATAATAAAACTATTTTTCCTATCAGGAACCAGTTGCTCTATCTCATCTCTTGATATTATACGATAGGCTCCAACAGACTTTTTTTCCTGCAATGCAGAAAGGACAATATTACTTCTTGAAGCAGATGCTTGATCCAGATCTTCAATTCTTAAATAATCTAACTGTGCTTGATTTCGGTTTCTCTCTAAATCTTGATTTTGATCAGAAAGCTCAACCGCTAGCTTAACCAAATTTAGCTCTTGAAAACATTTTGCTTTTACAGTTTTTAAATCATTTTTTATCTGCTCTTGAGCTTGATCAAAAATGTACTTTTTAACAAAAAAGAGTCCAAAAATGGACATGCACAAAACAAGGAACAATATTACATAAGATAATGAAATTAAAATTTGGGTTCTTAATCTGATAATTTTCATTTTTTCTTTCTTTGCAAATCAACAAAATAGTTAACAACTTCTAATTCTAATCTAACATTAACATTGTTAACAATAAAATTATCCGGAACTTTTAAGCTAATCGGAGCAAAATTCAAAACACCCTCTATGCCAGCTAAAATCATAGAATCAACAACCTGTTGAGCTGCAAAATAAGGAACAGCTATAATGCCGATCTTTATTTTTTTCTTCTTAATAAAAGAAGATAACTGATCTAACGGAAAAATAGGAACCAAGGTCTCTTGTCCATATTTCAAAGGATCGATATCAAAAGCCGCTACGATGCGAATTCCTTCTTTTGCAAAACCATCATAATGCATCAAAGCTCGCCCAATATGTCCTGCTCCAACGATAACAACGTCCTGGGTTTTATTCTTTCCCAAAAGAGCATTTAGCTGATCGATAAGACAATCGATGACATATCCGCCTCTTTTGTTTCCAGAAATACTAAAGATAGAAAAATCTTTTCGAACTTGAGAAGAGTTTGACCCAACGGCACTAGCCAAATGACTTGAAAAAACTTTTGTAGAGCCTAGGCTTTTAAGTCTATAAAGAGCATCTCTATATCGATACAATCTTGCAACGCATTGCTTAGTCGCATTCATAATATGGCCCCCTATTCACATAATTTATAGGGTAATATATCATAATGCTTGTGTTTGTCAATATGATAATGTGAAATATTTCACAAAAAAGGGCTAGCTTAAAAAAGCTAGCCCTCTAAAATACTTCTCATCTATATAATAAACTTAAAGCGCTTTAACCCTCTTGGCTTTAAGGCCCTTGTCGTCTTTTTCTAAATCAAACTCGACGTCTTGTCCTTCATCTAATGTTTTGTAGCCTTCTTCCTGTTGAATCTCACTGAAATGCACAAACACATCTTCGCCAGACTCAGCGGCAATAAAACCATACCCTTTTTTGGCGTTAAACCATTTTATTTTACCTTTTGTCATTACTGCCTTCCTTCTTAAAACGTTTTGAGAAGCAAAGATTTTAGAAATCCTTTTCTTCTCCTTTTTCTTAACCTGTTTTCACAATACACGACAAATATTTATTTGTCAACAAACATTCATTGGAAAAAGATAGTTAGTTTTATAGGAAAACCCAGGGCGGAGGCATGGGAACTTGTTTAAGAATATTAAAAAGACCTCCTAGCAAATCAAAAGGAAGTTTAAGAAGAGCACATCCAGATTGCGACACACACAAGATAAGAAGAAAAATAATAAAGAAAGTTCTTTTTGTTTTAATTGTCATCAACAAATCCGGGGCAGTTGTTCTGATGAAAGCATGTCCACAATACGTGTCGTCCCAATTTGATTCTTAGCCGTTACCATTGCTCTCTTTTCTTTTGAAACATATCCAATAATAGAAGCTTGGCGCCCAAGAGGGCTCATCTTAATCGTAGCTAAAACTTTCTTGGCTTGACTTTCAGGAACAAAGCAAATAAATCGCCCTTCGTTTGCTACATACAAAGGATCTATTCCCAAAATTTCACAAACACCTCGAACATCTTCTCTCACAGGAATACTTTGCTCATCAATCTCAATAGACATGTTAGATGTTTTTGCAATCTCAACGAGTGCCGTTGCAAGTCCGCCACGCGTCAAATCACGCATACAATGTATTGTAGCCTTTGATTCGATAAGCTTCAATACTAAACCTGACAAAGATGCCGAATCACTTTTGATCTTATTTTCAAAACTTAAACCCTCACGCACAGCCATAATCGCCATGCCATGGCGAGCAATGTCTCCACTCAGAATAATGCAATCTCCATCTTTAATCGAACTTGGACAAATAGTCTGATTATGCTCAACAACTCCTACGCCAGATGTATTGACAAAGATTCGGTCTGCTTTTCCCTTGTCGACAACTTTAGTGTCTCCAGAAATAATTTGCACGTTAGACTCTTTGGCTGCTTTTTGCATAGACTGAACAACGCGCCAAAGATCTTCCATTGGCAAACCTTCTTCTAAAATAAAGCCAACTGTTAAAAAAATCGGTCGCGCTCCACACATCGATAAATCGTTAACCGTTCCATGAACAGCCAAAGATCCAATATCGCCTCCTGGAAAAAATATCGGATCAATCACATATGAGTCGGTTGTCATGGCGATTTTCTTTTTTGGAATTTGTACAACAGCGCCGTCATGAGATTGGTTAAGATGATCATTGTTAAAAACAGAACGAAACATCTTATCAATCAGCTGATTAGTCAGCGTCCCTCCGGATCCATGCGCAAGTAAAACACGAGGATAATCCGAAATCAAGATTGGACAACTTGGTAAATTATATTCTTTTTTCTTTGTCATCGTCTTTTATACCGATAATACGCTGCACACGCTCCTTCGGACGAAACCATCGGTGCGCCTAAAGGATGATCTGGTCGACAGCTCTTACCAAAAGCAGAACATTCGTGCGGTTTTTTTATTCCCCTCAAAACAAGAGCACTAATACATTCCTTAGGTTCGCTCGTTTTAATATCTTCTAGATCAAATATTTTCTCGGCATCAAACTGAGAAAAGCTTTTTCTTAAAACAAGCCCGCTTTGAGGAATAACGCCAATGCCTCTCCATTTTCTTGAAGAAACTTCAAAGACTTGTTTAATAATTTCAATCGCTTTACTATTTCCTTGCCTATGCACAGAGCGAGAATATTGATTCTCGACTTCATATCGGCTTTCCTCTAACTGCTTAACGCACATATGAACGCCTTGTAAAATATCGAGCGGCTCAAAACCAGTAACCACAATCGGCGTTTTATATTTCTTTGCCAAAGGCTCATACTCTTGATATCCCATAACAGTACACACGTGTCCTGCTGCCAAAAAACCCTGAACCTTGTTTTGTTTGGATGATAAAATTGCTTCAATAGCTGGTGGAACTAAAACATGAGAAACTAAAAGAGAAAAATTGTTGATATTTTGCGCTTTGGCTTTGTACGCCGCCATAGCATTGCCTGGAGCCGTTGTTTCAAATCCAACAGCAAAAAAAACAACCTTCTTGTTAGGATTTCTTTTAGCAATTTCAAGTGCGTCCATCGGTGAATAAACAATGCGAACATCACCTCCCTCAGCCTTGACGCTAAGCAAATCTTTCTTGCTTCCCGGGACTCTTAACATGTCTCCAAAAGAACAAAAAATAACACCCTCTTTAGATGCAATCGCAATAGCTCGATTAATCGATTCTAAAGGCGTCACACAAACAGGGCATCCTGGTCCATGCACAAGACTGATTTTTTTCGGAAGGAGTTCATCAAGACCAAAGCGAATAATAGAATGCGTTTGCCCACCGCAAATCTCCATAATTGTCCACGGATGCTTTGTTACCTCTTTAATCGCTCGAGCAACCCTTTGAACATTTTCTTTATTTCGATACTCATCTACAAATTTCATTAATCGTTCTCATACAGCTTATCAATCTTAAATAAGGGCTTGACTTACGGATCCGCCATATTTTTGGCGGTGACGTCAAGTCAGCCTGCCCGAATTTATCCTGTGAGTTGCGCGGCCTAGCGCAACGAATCAGGACTTCCTTCATAGAGTTTATCAATCTTAAATAAGGGCCTGACTTACGGATCCGCCATATTTTTGGCGGTGACGTCAAGTCAGCCTGCCCGAATTTATCCTGTGAGTTGCGCGGCCTAGCGCAACGAATCAGGACTTCCTTCATAGAGTTTATCAATCTTAAATAA
>JAQUUP010000022.1:0-14791 GCA_028693815.1 Candidatus Omnitrophota bacterium | reverse complement strand
GGACCTGACTTACGGATCCGCCATATTTTTGGCGGTGACGTCAAGTCAGCCTGCCCGAATTTATCCTGTGAGTTGCGCGGCCTAGCGCAACGAATCAGGACTTCCTTCATAGAGTTTATCAATCTCGCTCATATACTCTAATGTTTTCTTAGCTTCCTCTTCGTCCACTTGGCTGATCGCAAAACCAGCATGAACAATAACATAATCTCCAATTTTCGCCTCTGGCACATAAGCCAAATTAACCTCTTTTTGAATACCAGAAAAATCAATCTTTCCTGTCTTTTCTAAAGGATCCTTGCCTTCTATGCTAATAATTTTTCCAGGAACAGCTAAGCACATTTATTTCTCCCATTTTATTTGAAACAATATCATATCATATTTTCTTTTGATGCAGCGACAATTTGCCCTAAAGAAATCCCTCCATCGTTTGTTGGAATCCGTTGGTGCCAATAAGGCAAAAACCCTTCTTCTCTAAGCCGATCAATAGAACGCTCTAAAAGATATTTATTCTGAAAACATCCTCCTGTCAAAACAACTTTTTTCAATCCACTTTGCATTGCAATCGCAATAATAATATCCACCAAAGTGTTGTGAAATTTCCTACAAATTATGCTGCTTTCAACGCCAAACTTAATATCCTTTAGAATATCTTCAACAAACAACTCTTCAATAATCAAACTTTTATCTCTTTTAACATCAAATGAATACCCAGAGTCTGTCTCTTTATCAGAAATAGCAAATTCAACATCCATCGCCGCCTGTCCCTCAAAATCAATATACTGACAAAATCCCAACAGAGAACTAACCGCATCAAAAATCCGCCCCACGCTTGAAGTCAAAGGACTATTTATCTTTTTCTCAAGCATTAATTCTAAATCAATTAATTCATTGGGCTTAAAAGCCTTTAGCGATTCTGTCTCTTTCTCATCAAAAGCTTTTTTCCCTAAAACATGATACAAAAGTCCAAGCGCAGACCGCCTCGGTTCAGTCATGGCTTTTTCACCACCCAGAAGAGGAAATGGCGAAAAATACGCAAATCTTTTAAATCCGCCATGATCTACTTTAAGAAATTCGCCCCCCCAAATTGTATTGTCTTGCCCATATCCTGTTCCATCAAAACAAACGCCCAAGACATCATCCTCAATTTCATTCTCAGCCATGCACGAACAAATATGAGCATAGTGATGCTGAATCGATTTCTTAGGCAACTTAGACTGTTCAGCAAACTGCGTTGATAAATAACCGGAGTGCTCATCGCAAACAATTAAGCTTGGGCTTACATTATATATTTTTGTCAAGTCTTGAATTGTTTTCTCAAATGTCTCAAACGCCTTTGGCGCCTCAAGATCTCCAATGTGCTGACTAACAAAAACATTCTCTTTTTTTGAGAATGCCACTGTATTTTTAAGATGCGGCCCAACAGCCAAAATAGAATCTTTAATGTTCTTGATAAAGACCGGAAGCGGAGCAAATCCTCTGGCACGTCTTAAAACCATTTCTCGTCCTGCCATAATTCGAACAATAGAATCATCAGCATGATGAACAATCTTACGATTATGCATTAAAAATCCATCTGCAATATGCTTTAAGCTATTTAATGCATCACCGTTATTAATACAAATTGTTTCTTCAGATAAATTTCCACTCGTTGCAACAATCGGAGACCTCAACATATCAAGAATTAAAATATGTAACGGTGTGCAAGCAAGAATTACCCCTAAATAAGGATTTTGAGGTGCGATATTATCAGCAACTTTTAAATTCTTCTTTTTCTTTAAAAGGACAATAGGCGCCTCAGAAGACAACAAACTTCGTTTTTCAAGATCAGATACTTCACAATCATTCTGGATTTCATCAAGACAACTATACATCACAGCAAAAGGTTTAAGCCCTCTCTGCTTTCGATCACGAAGTTTCGAAACAGCCTCTTTGTTTTGAGCATCTACAACTAAATGAAATCCGCCCAACCCCTTTATGGCAACAACATTGCCATCCTTGATCATTTGCACAGCTTTTAGAAGAGCTTCTCGCTGCATCTGTATTATTTTTCCTCTGTTATCCCAGAACTCTAAATATGGCCCACATTTTGAACAAGCATTTGGCTGTGCATGAAATCTTCTGTTTTTTGGATCATCATATTCTTTTTGACACTCAGGACACATCCTAAATCTTTTCATTGTTGTATTCGCACGATCATAAGGAAGATTCTCAACAATGCTATATCGAGGACCGCAAAGCGTGCAATTTGTAAAAGGATATTGATAGCGTCTATTTTCTGGATCAAGAATTTCTTTGCGGCATTCTGGACAAGTGGCAATATCTGGTAAAATCAACGCAGTTTTTTCTCCGGAAATGCTTTCTTTAATTTGAAAATCTTGAAATCCTAGCGGATCTAAAAAAGAGGATTCAAAACTCTGAATAAATGATGCAATTGGTTTTTCTTTTTCAATACGCAAAAGAAAAATATCCAAAATATCTTTTTGCGCTTCAATCTCAACAATAACACCATATGAGGAATTCTGCACCCAACCAGTTACTTTAAGCTCAGTAGCAAGCCGATAAACAAAAGGCCTAAAACCAACACCTTGAACAGCCCCGCGAAGAATAATTCGAAGTCTTAAGTTTTTCATAAAATGATATTCAGTGAATAAATGTTATTGATTGAACTTCTTTTCAAGAAGACGTGATTTGATAAATTTAATAGCATCTAGGAGATTGTTTTGAGCCTTATCCGAAAGTTTTTCTCCAAAATCATTAAACTCATAACCCCGAATTCCTAAAGCATACGCTTCTGCCTTTGATTGAAACAAATCATGCGCCAACGCCAAAACAGCTTCTGGTTCAATGCTATGCGTCGTAAAACTTACATCTGATTTTGGTTTAATTTTTTGAAAGAAAAAAGGCTCTTGTCCGTCCACCGCTGCATCTGCAAAAATCACGACATCATGCTCGGCAACAGCCGCCGCGTCTTCAACAGTTAACTGATAATCTGAATCAACAGTAACGTCGGGGAGATCAAGTTTCTCAATTGCCTCAGCTAAGGCAGGGCCCAATCCATCATCAAGTCGTCCAGGATTGCCGTAACCAATCAATAGTACTTTACTCAAAGCTAAAGCTATTCCTTTGCCTTTTTATCGATAAGATCACCTTTATGATCAAACAAGCTTACAATCAAAGGCATCTTTCCCATGGCATGCGTTGCGCAAGAAAGACATGGGTCATAGGCACGAATAGCGACCTCAATATGGTTCAGCAAACCTTCTGTGATCTCTGGCTTTCCGCTTAAATGCTGTTCAGCAACTTTTTGAACAGCTGTATTCATAGGCGTATTATTATTCGTCGTTGAAACAATCAAATTTGCCATTGTCACTTGGTCATTCTCATCAACTTTGTAATGATGGAACAATGTTCCACGGGGGGCTTCAATAAGGCCAACAGCCTCTGCTCGCCGTTTACCTTTTTTAACAAGATCTGTTCCCTGAAGATCAGGATCATTTAGAAGTTCCTTGATCTTCTCGATCGAATGTAAAATTTCAATCATGCGCGTCCAATGATATGCAAGCGTCATATTGTTTGGTTTTCCATTTGTGATGGCCATAAACTCTTTACGTTCTTTTTCTGCTAAAGGCGTGTCAATAAAATCACAAATGTTAACACGTGACAACGGACCGACTCGATACCATCCGTTTTCTGGACCAATAGATTTAATAAACGGAAACTTCATATAAGACCAATCCTTAACTTCTTCAACAATATAATCAAGATAATTCTTGTAATCGACTTGATCAAAGATTTTATTACCATCTTTATCTACGGCTCTTAAGTTTCCGTGATAAAGATCCATGGCCCCGTCTTCTCTAACAAAACCTAAATGATTTGAATCAAAAGTGCCAAACGTTTTTGCAAGCTCAACATTATCCAGAGTGTAATCTTTAGCAATTTTAACTACGGCAACTGACCAATCAACCATTTGATCAATATCTTTTAAAAGAGCGTCTCGTTCTGCGATAGAAAGATTCTTGTTAATGCCTCCTGGAATCGCGCCTGTTCCATGAATTTTCTTTCCAGCTGTGACCTTAATGATTTCCTGACCGTATTTTCTCATCATAACACCCTGAACAGCTAGTTCTGGAAATTTCTGAGCAACACCAATAACGTTTCGAATGGCTGGATCAGCATCAAACCCAAAAAGAAGATCTGGGGAACAAAGATGAAAAAAATGAAGCGCATGAGATTGAAACATTTGGCCGTAATGCATCAAACGACGCATCTTCTCAGCTGTCGGAGTCAGCTCATCAACGCCAGCAATAATATCCATCGCTTTCGCTGCTGCCAAATGATGGCTCACAGGACAAATCCCGCACAACCTTTGAACTAAAACAGGAACTTCCCAATAAGGGCGTCCAACAATAAAACGCTCGAACCCTCTAAATTCCACAATATGAAGTCGAGCCTGTTTAATATTATTTTTTTCATCTAACAAAAGAGACACTTTGCCATGACCTTCGACTCGTGTAACTGGTTCAATAACGATTCTTTTTAGATTAGTATCACTCACGTTCAAACTCCTGTCTTATTAATACCTATATTATAAAATTTTAGTTAACTCTAAAAGGTATTATACATTGTAATCGCTAATGCATGAATCAAGAATAATTCAAGCATTAACAAAACAACGTATTAATCGTATTTAATTAACTCGTATGGTAAATCTAACGGCTTATTATTTAAAAGGGCTACCAGCGCTTCCCAGATCGTATCCGCCGATGGTGGACAGCCAGGAAGATGATAATCCATCTTGACTACCTCATGACAAGGATAAACCCTGTCTAAACATAAGGGGATTTCTTTGTCCGATGGAATTTTTCCTGATGGGTTATAGACCGTTGGACCATTTAGATAAGCCTCATCCAAACACTCTTTTAAAGGAATATTGTTTCGCATCGCAGGAAGTCCGCCATTGATAGCACAATCTCCAACCGAAATCAAAATATCACAATTCTCACGAAAATACTTTAGATTATGAACATTTTCTTCATTAGCGCATCCACCTTCAATTAATCCTACAAGACAGCGACCTGTAAATTTCTTAATATCATCAATAGGGGACTTATCAAAATCAACGAGCTCAATAAGTTTAAGAATGCGTTCATCAATATCCAAAACAGACATGTGACACCCGAAACATCCCGCTAAAGACGCTGTTGCTATTTTTGGTTTTGCCATTTTAAATTCCTCTTATTTTTTAACAAAGTTATTTTTATCTTCGGTCAAAAAAATCTTTAACTACGATTTTGATTCTATCTCAGAACCAATTGGTTTTTGGTCATAAGTTCTTTTTCCAACTGGAATTGCAAATCCTATTCTCTTTTTAATAATCGCACCAACAGGACAAACATCAGCCGCTTTGTCCGTTAACGCCATATTTGTATCCCCTAATTTTGCATCGGCGTTAACAGCCACTTTCTTTTCTGAGCCTCGTCCGACGAACTCAAAAACTGTTTTGCCATCAACATCGCGTGAAGCATTAACACAACGGCCACACAAAATACAACGATTACGATCAATAAAAATATCTGGATGTGTTCCATCTATGTCTCTATCTGGAAATAAATATGGGAACTTTGGCGCACAAATGCCTAATCGGTAAGCTTCCGCCTGAAGATCGCAATTGCCGCTCTTCTCGCAAAACATGCAAAAATGATTTCCTTCAACAAATAGCATATCAATAATATCTCGACGAAGGCCTTCTAGCTCTTGCGTCTTGTTTTCAACTTCCATGCCATCGACAGCCGGTTCAGTGCAAGCCGTTTGATATCGACCATTGACCTTAACAGTGCAAACGCGACAACTACCATGCGGCGTTAAATCTTTAAGATAGCAAAGTCTTGGAATATAAACTCCAGCCTCATCAGCCGCTTGCATAATCGTCTGACCAGCTTTAGCCTTAATCTCAATTCCATCAATTTTTATTATAACTGTCTTTTCGCTCATAATATTTCCTTAATTTTTAATTTTTGTAAAGAACTGATTTTCTCATCTGCGCTTTTTCTGCGTCACCTAGAGCAGCACGAATATCAAACGTTGGCTGCATACCCTTTTCCTGAGGTTTCATGAGAGCTTCATAAAGCGGTTTAAAATTCTTTAAAGTTGTCAAAATCGGATTGGGTGATGTTTGCCCAAGTCCACAACGGCTTGTCTTTTTAATGCCTTCACCTAAACTTTGAAGATAATCTAAATCGGCTGATTCACCATTGCCTTCCAGAATCTCTTCTAGTTTCTTTTTTAACAAAATGTTACCTGCACGGCAAGGCGTACAATAACCACAACTTTCTTCAACAAAAAATTCCATATATTCATCGACAGCTTTTAATAAATCACATTTAGGTCCAAATATAACAATAGAACCTCCTGTCCCTAAATCGTTATAACAAATAATACGTGAAAATTCATTTTTTCCAATAAACTGACCCGAGGGACCACCAACCAAAACAGCTTTAGCGTCTTCGGCTCCTACATCGTTTAAAAGATCAGTAATGCTGATGCCGAAAGGATACTCGTAAACACCTGGTCTCTTACAGTAACCGGAAATACTTAATATTTTTGTTCCGGAGCTATTTGTTGATCCAATCGACAAGAACCAATCAGATCCTTTTTCTAAAATACGAGTCACCGAACAAATTGTCTCAACGTTATTAACGCTTGTCGGAGAAGCTAAATATCCTCTTTGCGCAGGAAAAGGAGGGCGTGTCTTTGGGTCTCCCCTGAGACCTTCGCAAGAACTGATCAAAGCGCTTTCCTCTCCACAAATATAAGCACCAGATCCCATTTGAATACGAATATCAAAATTAAATCCACTTTTTCCTTTAATATTCTTTCCAAGAAGCCGTTGATCATATCTTTCTTTAAGTTTCGATTTTAAAAACTTAAGCAGATAAGCATATTCGCCTCTCACATAAATAATCCCTGTGCTTGCACCAATGGCATAACCCGCAATCGTCATTCCTTCAAAAAGAAGGTCAAACTTTTCAGTCAAAAGAACCCTGTCCTTAAATGTTCCAGGCTCACCTTCATCAGCGTTGCAAATCACAAATTTCTGTTCTCCTCTAGCTGAACGCGTAAATTGCCACTTTAAACCTGTCGGAAAACCTGCTCCCCCACGACCACGAAGCTTAGCAACCTTAATCATATCAATAACTTCTTCTGGCTTCAATGCAAGTGCATTCTCTAAGCCTTTACCCGAATCATTATCAGCAAAAATAACGTCCCCTACTTTTAAAACATTATTTCTTACAGCAGCCCCAATAAGACTGTCAGTATTATTTCCATCACCCTTACCTAAAGAAAGTTTTGAAGGATCCACGCCTTTCTTTAAGTTCTTTACAATTTCTTTCACTTTTTCAGCAGTTAAATTTGGTGCGACCACATCATTAATCAGCGCAGCTGGAGCTTGATCACACATGCCAATGCATGGCGTATATTCAAGAGTAATTTTTCCATCAGATGTTGTTTCTCCAAATTTAACGCCAAGCTCAGACGACAATGCCTTGGCAACCTCCTGACATCCCTTCATACGGTCAACAGTGTCATTGCAAAGTCTAATGACTGTTTTACCTTTTTGTTCTTTCGAAAGAAATGAATAAAAAGAAACAACACTCTCAACCTCGACATGGTGTGATTTTGTTGCCTTAGCGATCAGATTCATCGCTTCGCTGCTAACGCATCCGAATTCCTTTTGTACGCTCTGCACGATGTCCATCATTCGAGCACGATCATTATTACTGGATTGACAAATTTCTTGAATTTTCTTCTGTAGAGAATCGCTCATAAAAAACACCTTTATATTAAAATGGTTTAATATTTTGTGTAATCACGTTAAAAATTAAATATTTTCCAAATTTAAATCGTGAAAACTGGAACAATTAAAGTTATTATACCTATTTTTGATTGCCATGCAAAGCATTTATTGCAAATATAAATACTAAAATTTAAGCTTCAGTGACAAACTTAGCTCTTGCCCCAACGCTTTGCTGACGCTTAGCTTTAAGCCAAGAAATCCACTCATTCATTCCTTGACCCTTCAAAGGAGAAACGTGAAGAATTTCCAAATTAGAATTAAGCTTTTTAATATCACTCTCAATGCGCTTAATATCGAAGTCAAGTACGCCTAAAAGATCTACTTTGGTCAAAAGAACCAAGTCAGCCGCTCGAAAAATCGTTGGGTACTTAGCAACCTTATCGTCACCCTCTGGAATGCTCAAAAGAATAACTTTTGCATTTTCTCCAAGATCAAATTCACCTGGGCAAACCATATTGCCCACATTCTCAATAAACAAATAATCTGCTCCCTCAATATTTAGTCCAGAAAGGCTTTCTGTTACCTGATTCGCATACAAATGACAACTCAAGCCTGTATTAATCTGAACCACATCCAACGCGTTTGGCGCAAGCCGGTCAGCATCACGCGTGGTCTGAAGATCACCAACCACAACCGTGGCTTTTTGATCTGGCAACAATGCTAAAATTGTTTTTTCTAAAAGTGTTGTTTTTCCACTTCCAGGCGAACTAATAAAATTAACAGCTAAAAGGCCCACTCTTTTAAAAATTTCTCGATTTTTCTCTGCGACAACATCATTATCTTTTAAAATTCTTTTTGCAACTGTCACTTTCATCTAAATTCCTTTTCTTTAATTTCCAGCAATTGATTTTAAAATAATTTCGTCACCTTTAAGAACCTCCACATCTGCTTTTTGACATTGCGGACACAAAAAATCATTTATTTCAGGCTCAAATTCTTTTTTACAAATATTACACTTTACCAAAGGAGCAATTTCGATAATTCTTAATATTGCATTTTCAGCAATGGTTTCTCGTCGTACTGCCAAAAATGCTTCTTGCATAACCTCGCCAACAATTTGCCTTAAAAAACCGGCTTCAATTTCAATTTCATCAATTTTATTTAAATTATTAGATTTTGCCGTTTCCAAAACCTGATCCATCAAACTTACAGCAATTGACATCTCATGCATATTCTTTTACCTTTGGATATCGCAAAAAAGTGACAAGAATTCAATCGTAAAATCAATATCTCGTACAATGACATTCTTTGGAACAGAAATAAACATCGGGCTAAAATTAATAATGCCCTTTAACCCAGATAATACAACAACATCTGCCACTTCTTGGCTAAATTCCTTAGGCACGGCAATAATCCCGATTTCAATCTTTGTTTTTTTGATAATTTCAGGTGCTCGATCTATTGCATAAATATTAACACCATTAATTTTCTTTCCAATTTTTTTAGAATCTTTATCAAACGTAGCAACAATCTTGATCCGACCCTGATGAAAACCAGGATACTTTAGAATCGCAGAACCTAAATTTCCAACTCCAAAGAGTGCTGCCTGCACAGAATCCTGCTGCAACACAAATCTTTCGAGAATATCCCGAAGCTCGATCGTTTTATAACCAATTCGTGGTGTTCCTACCTTCCCAAACTTAGAGATATCCTTTCGAATCTGGACATCGCTAAAACCTGTCATCTTGGCAAGCTCACTTGACGAAACCAAATACCTTTTAGATTTAATTAATCCTTCTAATGTGCGGAGATAAAGAAGAGCGCGTTCTGTCGTTTTTCGTGAAATCTTATGCATAATAATAAAAGTCATTATACTCTTTGAGATTAATATTTCAAGAATTAAGTATTGCAAAAAAGAATCCCCCTTGATTTTCTCAAGGGGGATTTTAAATTAAATCATATTTCTTTTTTTACTAGACAAATCTTCGATTTAAAACACTGACACCTTTCAAAGCAAGCCAAGCAATAAAAAAAGTTATTACAACGCCTGCTAATCCAGCTAAGCCAGTTGAAATAACTTCATTTGAAATTGCTGGAATTGTATAGTCAGGCATTGGACTTACAAATGCAGGAGCTGAATCATGTAAAAATTGATACTTTTGAGCAACCCATTCTAATCCATCAGGAAAACTGCTTGCAAAGGGACTAAGCATCATACCAATCAAAACCGCAGCTGAAAAAGGCGCAACAACATTTCGTATTGTATTTGAAGATTCTTCTTTAACAAAAGCATAACAAACAACCATCGTAATCACAGCTTCGCCAATTCCAATAAGCGCATGAGTGCTTAGCATTGCACCTGCAACCTTTGGGAATGCAACCGTTCCGGAAATACCTAATTCAATGCTACATGCCAAAGCAGCAACCATAACAGATGCCCACGATAAGATACCAATTTTTACAAACTTCTCAACTGGGTTTAAAGAATTGTTTTTTATTGCTTTTGAATAAACAATTCCTCCTAATCCTGCCCCCAGAATCGACATATTAAGAATATTTGCTCCTAAAACAGAAAACCCTCCATCTGAAAATATCAAACATTGAATAGCTAAGACAATAGCCGTTGCCAAAATACCAAATGGCGTTCCAAGTAATACAGAAGCAATAACTCCGCCTAAAAGATGACCCGACGTTCCATCCTGAATTGGAAAATTCATCATTTGCCCTGCAAATATCAACGCTGTTATCGCAGCAAAACGTGAAGCCGTAGGCTTTTGACTTGATTTTGATGCAACATAAGCCGCAGCACTAATTCCTATTGTACTAACAGCAGCGGTGACAGGACAAATTGCTCCATGCAACATGCTACTTGGAATATGCATTTTATTCTCCTTGTATTTTTTATTAAAAATTAATCGTGAGCATATCGTGAAAATTGGAACGATTTATTTCATTATATTTATTTTCGTCCCTCTTGCAAGCATTATTTGAAATATCCCTTTAAAGAATAATGCGCGCATCCACAGCAAAACTACCGTCTTTATTGGTAATCAAAGGATTGATGTCAATCTCTTTAACCAAAGGCGCTAAACGCTGAATAGAATAAATCGTCTGAATAATAGAAGGCTTGTGTGCCTCAACACCTCTAAAGCCGTCTAGGATTTTCTTGGCCTTAATATCGTTTAGAAGTCGTCCTGCCTCCATCTTTCCAAAAGGAACAATGCGAAAAGACACATCTTTTAAGGCCTCAACAAAAACTCCTCCAAGACCAAACATCACTACAGGACCAAACTGAGGATCATTGCTCATCCCAACGATGCATTCAATCCCTTCAACCATCTGAATAATATTAACTCCTAAAATATTAGCATCTGGCATGGCAGCTGAAACATTATTCATCATTTTATCAAACTTTTCTTTAAGCTGCTGCTCATTTCGAATATTTACCACAACGCCTCCAACATCCGACTTATGAATAATTTCCGGAGAAGTGATTTTCATCGCCAAAGGATACATATCTTTCGCTTGGTCAATAGCTTCATCAATATTACGTGCAAATCCCCACTTTGGAGTTGGAACCCCACAAAGCTCAAGAACTTTTCGAGCTTCATGCTCAAGCAATATACTTCTGCCAACACCCTTAATTTTCTCAATCATATCCACGACTTCTTGTGGCGCTGGTTCAATTTTTGGGATCTCTTTTTTTCGTCCTGAAATTTCTTGCCACTTATAAAGCGCCCTTAACGAAGAAACCGCATCGCTGACCTCACTAAAAGCAGGAATATGGTTATCATTTAAATAATGAAGCGCTTCTGTGGTTCGGATACCTCCAACCATCGCAACTAAAACCGGCTTGTTACGATTAACCTTTTTATATTCTTCAACAATAGTTTTAGCAATATCAATTGGATTTGTTACAGCCGTTTCGCAATACAAAATAATAACCGATTTAATCCTATCTTCTTGCAAAGCAATTCGAGTTGATTCCTGATATCCTTTCATACCGCTTCCACCTGTGATATCGATTGGATTCTTCGTGCTTCCAAAATCAGGCATAGTTTTTCGAAATTTTTCTTCTAACCACTTAGAATCATCGATTAACTTAATCCCTTGTGATTCACATTCATCAGTTGTTGCAACCCCAATGCCGCCCCCATTTGTAATAATAATTGTTTCATCTCCCTTAGGCAAAGAAAGTGAAAATGCACGCGCCCAGTCAAAAGCTTGTGTAAATGTTTTAGCACGCAAAAGACCAAGTTGCTTAAAAACGCCTTCATAAATTTTATCTGACCCTGACAATGATCCTGTATGGGATGCCGCCGCTTTTGCCCCTCTTGTCGACGATCCAACCTTTAGAATGACAACAGGTTTCTTAATCTCTGTTTCAAGAAATTTTCTTCCTTCCTTGATTCCTTCCATATAAATTAAAATCGCATCTACATTGTCATCGTTATTAAAATATTCAATCAAATCCTTTTCATCGATATCTGCCTTATTGCCTAAATTGACCAAAGAAGCAAGACCAATCTTTTCCATCGCAGTCCATCCCATCAGAGAAATCGCAAGCGCACCACTTTGAGAAATAAACGCAATTTTTCCAGGAAGAATATCTGCGGGTCCGAAACTCGCATTTAGTTTTGATGGCGTATAAACATAACCAAACATATTTGGCCCTAAAAGAGCGATATTATTCTTATCCGCTACTTTCTTTAACTGCAGCTCATCTTCAACATTCCCAACTTCGCCAAAACCAGATGTAATCACCGCAACGCCTTTAACGCCTTTACGCGCGCATCCCTCTAAAGTCTGAATAACAAGTGGCGCTGGAATAGAAATAACTGCAACATCAACATCCCCAGGAACCTCTTCAACTGTTTTGTATGCTTTTTTGCCCAAAACTTCATCGTCCTTAGGATTAATCGGATAAATTTCTCCTTCATATCCGCAATCAATAATATTTTTTAAAATTTGATAACCAACTTTTCCTGGGGTGGACGACGCCCCAACAACAGCTACCCCGCGAGGTTTAAAAATAGCATTGAGATCTTTTTTGCAATTTTGATCTTGTGATTCTTTTTTATTAAAACGAAACAGCTCGCTAATCGACATAACACGCCTTCTTTCTAAAATAGTATATAGTTAATAAAAATAAAACTTCTAAGAAATGAATGAAGTTATTATAGCAAATAATTATTTTTTTACAACGAGGTAATTTTTTATGCTCGGCTGCCTAAAAAATAGGCACAACCAAGAAATTATAATTTGTTACACTAAGCAGTGCTTTACGTTTAAGAGTTTGATCTATAAATTTATTATCCCGATACACTTCGTGTACGGGATAAATTCGCACAGTGATTTACGTTCACTAGCGTTCCGTAAATCACGTGCTCATTTAGAACTCAAAACTAACGCCAGAATAAAAACTACGTCCTTGCGCTGGATAAAACCCTACTTCATCATTTCCAGAAGAATAGACACCATAAGCGTCATACATCCGATCTAATATATTTTTAACGCTAAACCAAAATTTTACATTTTTATACTGATAATCTAATTTAAAATCAAATGTGATGTATGAATTCAATTTGGCTTGGCCATTCAATTGATCACTAATCGCAAAGCACTTGTCCACGTAATTCATAGAGAATGTTGTGTTCAAATCGTCAAGAGGACGCAAAGAAATGCCTGCTGAAATCTTATTTCGAGGAACAAATGGCACTTTGTTTCCTGCATATGTTCCACCCTTAAAAAATGCATCTTGATAAGTCCAATTAATATAAGGCTCTAAAAGCTCTTTAAAGAATTTCAGCCTACTGCTTAATTCAAATCCATAATGACGCGTTTGCGGTTCATAATTTGAATTTTTATAAGTAATCGGATCGTAATAAATTTCATGATCAACATCCATCAAAAATATATTTGCATCAGCAAAAAGCCAAGGCAAAGAAACATCGCGAATACCAAACTCGTAATTATGAGCCACTTGATGTTTTAAGTCAGTATTTAAACCCCCTCCACTGCCCCAAAAACCAGTATAAACATTTTGATAATACTCATCCGTTACCGGCAAGCGAAAAGACCTTGAGTAATCAAAAAAGAGCTGAGAATCTTTATTGTATTTATACCCTAAACCAAAATTAAGAGCTCCGTCTGTGATCGATTTTGAATCTTGATTAACAGAAACAGCTGTTTGGTCAAAATCATAATCAGCCCACGTTGCACGGCCACCAAGGCTAATTAAAAATTTATCTTTAATCTCAACATTTTCTAAGGCATAAAGACCAAATGTTTGTTTAATAATATTAACACGATCTTGATTCGAGCTTTGATTTCCACTTCTTACTTTATCTTTGGCATAAAAATAATCAAGCCCTACCGTGACATCATTAGCCATCTCTTGAGTAATCATAGATTTCATCTGGAATTTTGGACGCAGCTCAAAAGAATCGATTTGATGAAGCGTTTCGTAGCGCCCCCAATTTGAAACAGACAACGATTTGTTATCCCTTTTTCGATAAGAAAATGCTGAAGAAAACTCTGAGTCATTATCATTAATTGAGAAAGTTATCTTTGGTTCTACGTTTACAAAATAATCAGATGTCCATCCTTTGTCATCTTCGTGAGTCGTTCCTCTTCGACCGACCAACTCAATATCTGATGCAAAAAGAGCGCCCGGCATTCCATAACGATCTCGATGATAGCCCGTCGAGAACTCTAACGAAAGCTGATCTGCGATCGAAAAAGACAAATTCGAGAAATAATCATTAGACCAATAATCATTATTTGCCCGATAGCCCGAAGATTGCTGATGCGTATAATTAAAGAAATAATCAATCTGCTTGGCTGTCCCTCCTGTTGACACAAATGACTTTTCATATTGATAGCTCCCAAGCTCTGTGCCAATTCGAAAAGGGGACTCTGAAGACTCGTAACCTTTTTTTGTAACAATATTAATAACACCGCAAGAGGCATTGTCCCCGTACAAAACAGTTG
>JAQUUP010000021.1 GCA_028693815.1 Candidatus Omnitrophota bacterium | reverse complement strand
GCTATGACAAAGATGAAAAAGAAAGAATTAGTTTTGATAGGAATTTCCGCAGCGCCAGGGGTTTCTTCGGGGCCAGCGTTTATTTTAGATAAACAGGATTTATATATTTCCCCTAGATCGATTATGGAAAAAGAAATTCCAGTTGAGATTGCACGTTTTGAGGAAGCGTTGATTAAAACACGTGAAGAAATTTTAAGCATTCAAACAAGAATTTCAAAAGATATGGGTGTTCGTCATGCGCAAATTTTTGATGCTCATTTGCTTGTTTTGGAAGATCGAACAATTATTCAGGAAGTTATTAAAAGTATTAAAAAAGAAAGAATGTGCGTTGAATATGTTTTTTCTCAGGTGATGAAAAAGTATATTAAAGTTTTCTCTGAAATTGAAGATGAATATTTGAGAGATCGCACAAGCGATATTAATGATGTGAGCAAGCGTGTTTTGAAAAATTTGGTGGAAGAAACAAAATTGCATGATCTTAGTGATTTGACAGAAGAGACAATCGTCATTGCGCATGATTTTTCTCCTTCAGATACAGCGGGTATGTATAATAAAAAGATTTTGGGATTTGCAACGGATGTTGGAGGACGAACGTCGCATACGGCTATTATGGCAAAGTCTTTGGGGATTCCTGCTGTGGTTGGTCTTAAAGATGCTATGCTTCGTGTTAGTAACCAGGATTATTTGATTGTAGATGGCCGCAAGGGTTTGATTATTGTTCATCCGTCCGAAAAGACGAAGGAAAAATATAATATTGTTAAAAGTAAAATTGCTGCATCTAAAACACGTTTTGATGATATCAAGGATTTGCCAGCAGAAACAACAGATGGGCGGCGTGTTTCAATCATGGCCAATTTAGAACTTCCGGAAGAAATTCCAGTCATTTTAAAACAAGGTAGCAATGGCGTTGGCCTATATCGGACAGAATATCTTTATATGAATCGAAGCGATTTGCCAACTGAAGAAGAACAGTTTAAAGCATACAAATATATCTTAAGGAAAATGGCGCCAAATCCAGTTGTTATTCGAACTCTTGATCTTGGTGGTGACAAATTTGCTTCAAGTGTTGAGGTGCCAAAGGAAGTTCAGTCTTTTTTAGGATGGCGCGCTATTCGTTTTTGTTTAGGGCGACCAGAAATTTTTAGAACACAATTGCGTGCTATCTTAAGGGCATCGGTTTATGGAAATTTAAAAATGATGTATCCTATGGTCTCGGGTGTTTCTGAACTTAGGGAGGCCAATGCTATGTTGCAAGAGGCAAAGAATAGCTTGAAAAAAGAAAAGATTGCTTTTAAGCCTAAGATGTCAGTAGGTGTTATGATTGAAGTTCCTTCAGCAGCAATGACAGCGGATCTTTTAGCAAAAGAAGTTGATTTCTTTAGCATTGGAACAAACGATTTGATCCAGTATACGTTGGCGGTTGATCGAACAAATGAACAAACAGCAAGCCTTTATCAACCAGCACATCCGGCGGTTTTAAGGCTTATTAAGAGAACAATTGATGCTGGACGTGAGGCGGGCATTGAGATTGGTTTATGTGGGGAAATGTCTAGTGAGCCGATTTTAGCTTTTCTTTTGCTTGGAATGGGGTTAGATGAGTTTAGTATGTCGTCTTTTAATATTTTGCAAATTAAAGAGCTTATTCGTAGCGTTAGTTATGCCGATGCGCAATCCGTTGCAAAAGAAGCTTTGATGCTTTCAACCAGTGAGCACGTTGAGGAGTTCCTGAAGATGAAATTAAAAAAACATGCTCCTCATGTTTACAGTGGAAAAGAGTAAGATTTTATGAAAACTTTAATTCTGGCAGCAGGTTATGGGACGCGATTGTACCCTTTGACAAAGGATCAACCAAAGCCGTTACTTCCTATTGGTGATAAGCCGCTGATTGATCATTTGATTGAAAAAGTAAAGAATGCTTCAGATTTAAGTGAAGTTTACGTTGTTACGAATGATAAATTTTTTGAGCATTTTAAAGATTGGGCTTCTGGAAAAAAAGATTTTTCTTTTCCAATTACAATTATTAATGATAAAACAGAAACACCAGAAGATCGATTAGGTTCTATTGGTGATATTCGGTTTGTTGCTAATCAGCATGACATAAAGGAAGATTTGCTTGTTATTGGCGGAGATAATTTATTTGATTATGCCTTAGATGAGTTTTTAAATTTTGCTAAAGAGCAGAGCGATAAGGTCACAGTAGGACTTTATGATATTAAAGAAAAAGAAATGGCAAAAAAGTTTGGCGTTGCCATGATGAATGGAAATCGAAACATTACTGTTTTTGAAGAGAAGCCTGCGAAGCCCAAAACAAGCTTGATTGCGATGTGCCTTTATTACATGCCGGTAGAAACACTTTCTTTAATTGCAGAGTATATCAAAGAATCTGGAAAAGTTGATTTGGCTGGGGATTATATTAAGTGGCTTTGTCAGCTAAAGAAGCTTTTAGGATTTCAGTTTGAAGGAAAATGGTATGATATAGGAAGTATCGAGGCTTATACTCAAGCGCAAATTGATTTTAGAATAAATTCTTAAATTTTAAAAGGGAGGGAGTTCTAAGTGAAAGGAAAATATTTTATTACATCAGAATCAGTTGGAAATGGACATCCAGATAAAGTGTGTGATCAGATTTCTGATGCTGTTTTAGATGCTGTTCTACAGGGTGACCCAAAAGGACGAGTTGCTTGTGAGACGTTTATTACAACAGGGCTCGTTGTTGTCGGCGGGGAAATTACAACAACAACATATGTTAATATTCAGAAATTGGTTAAAGAGGTTCTTTTGGATATTGGATATACTCATGATAAGTACGGATTTTCAGCGCATACATGCGCCATTTTAAATGCGATTGTTAGTCAGTCTCCGGATATTGCGCAAGGTGTTGATTCTGGTGGAGCGGGCGATCAAGGCATTATGATTGGTTATGCTTGCGATGAAACAAAGGAGCTTATGCCGTTGCCGATTATGTTGGCTCACAAGATTGTTAAGAGGGTTGAAGATGTTCGAAAGTCAAAAAAGTTAGATTATCTTGGCCCAGATTGCAAGAGTCAAGTTACGATTGAATATAGAGATGGAAAACCAGTGCGCGCTGATGCTATTGTTTTAGCGTGTCAGCATACAGAAAAGATTCTTGATAAGACAGGTAAAAAGATTACGGATAAATCAAGAAAGCAAATGATTGACATGATTATTCGACCGATTTTAGACAAATTGATTGATAAGAAAACAAAGTTTTATGTTAATCAGACAGGAAAATTTGTTGTTGGTGGGCCACAATCAGATACAGGTGTCACAGGGCGAAAGATTATTGTTGATACATATGGTGGGGTTGTTTCGCATGGCGGTGGTGCTTTTTCTGGAAAAGATCCAAGCAAGGTTGACAGATCTGCAACATATATGGCACGTTATATCGCGAAAAATGTTGTTGCTGCAAAGTTGGCTAAGAAATGCTGGGTTCAGCTTGGATACGCTATTGGTAAGGCAGAGCCGGTTAGCATTATGGTTGATACGTTTGACACAGGAAAGATTTCTGAGCAAGAAATCGTTAAGATGATTGAAGAGAATTTTGATTTAACGCCTTGTGGTATTGTTAAGACGTTGGATCTTTTAAAGCCCATTTATCGTAAGACTGCAACATATGGTCATTTTGGGCGAGAAGAATTTTCTTGGGAAAAAACAGACAAAGCAGCAAAGCTTGCCAAAGCTTTAAAGTAAACCTGCTAAAGAATTAGGTTTTCTAACGAGATGAAATAAAAAAGGAAATGATGACAAAATTGAAAGACAGTGTTCAGAATTATAAAATTGCCGATATCTCTTTGGCTGAATTTGGGCATAAAGAAATTGAACTTGCTGAAAAAGAAATGCCAGGATTAATGGTTCTTCAAAAAAGATACGGAAAAGAAAAACCATTAAAAGGCGCTCGCATTACTGGATCGCTCCACATGACAATTCAAACAGCAGTTCTGATTAAAACTTTAGTTGAACTGGGTGCGCAGGTTAGGTGGGCGAGTTGCAATATTTTCTCGACTCAAGATCATGCTGCCGCAGCGATTGCTGATTTGGGTGTTCCTGTTTTTGCTTGGAAAGGCGAGACACTGAAAGAGTATTGGTGGTGTACGCTTCAGGCACTATCATTTTCTGAAGGCAAAGGACCGACACTGATTGTTGACGATGGCGGTGACGCAACTATGATGGTTCACAAAGGTTGCGAGGTCGAAGACGATGCATCTATTTTGGATGCCAATGTCGAGACAGAAGATGAAAAAGAATTGTACGCTTGTCTCAAAGAAATTCTAAAACAAGATAAAGATAAATGGCATCGCATGGCCAAAGATATCAAAGGTGTTTCTGAAGAGACAACAACGGGTGTTCACAGGCTTTATCAGATGATGGCGGACAACAAGCTTTTATTTCCCGCGTTTAATGTTAATGACTCTGTAACAAAATCAAAATTTGATAATCTCTATGGTTGCCGTGAATCTTTAGCTGATGGTATTAAGCGCGCAACGGATATTATGATTGCAGGCAAAGTGGTTGTTGTTTGCGGTTATGGAGATGTTGGAAAAGGATCGGCGCGCTCAATGAAAAGTTATGGAGCAAGGGTTATTATTACCGAGATTGATCCTATTTGTGCGCTTCAAGCTGCCATGGAAGGTTTTGAAGTCAAGATAATCGAAGATGTTTTGGATGTTGGGGATATTTATGTGACCACAACGGGAAACCTCGAAATTATTACAGCAGACCATATGTCTAAAATGAAAGATAGCGCGATTGTTTGTAACATTGGTCATTTTGATAATGAGATTCAGGTTACAAAACTCGAGCATTGGCCAGGAATCAAAAAAATTAATGTTAAGCCTCAGGTTGATTTGTATTATTTTCCTGATGGGCATTCTATTATTCTTTTAGCACAGGGACGTTTGGTTAATTTGGGTTGTGCAACGGGCCACCCGTCTTTTGTTATGAGCAATTCGTTTACAAACCAAACGTTAGCACAGCTTGATCTTTGGAAAAATGAATATAAGATTGGTGTTTATCGATTACCTAAGAAATTAGACGAAGAAGTTGCTCGTTTGCATCTTGATCATGTTGGCGCAAAACTTACAGTTATGACGGAGAAACAATCAAAATATATTGGTTATCCAGTTGGAGGACCATATAAACCAGAACATTATCGGTATTAAGATGATAGAAAATAAAATAAAAAAAATAGCAATTTTAACTTCTGGCGGTGATGGTCCGGGTATGAACGCAGCGATTCGAAGCGTTGTGCGCATGGCAGTGTATAATGGTTTAGAAGTGAAAGGTGTTATGCGTGGATATAGCGGATTAATTAATGATGAAGTTATTGACTTAAATCATCGATCTGTGGCCAACATGATTAGCCGCGGCGGAACGTTCTTAAAAACAGCTCGTTCTCCTGAATTTAGAAATGAAGAGGGGCAAAAAAAGGCGGTTGCGACCATCAAAAAATATGGTATTGATGCAGTTGTTGTGATTGGTGGGGATGGAAGTTATGCTGGAGCGCTTGATCTTTTTAAAAAATGGAAAATTCCAACGATTGGCCTTCCAGGGACAATTGATAACGACCTTCGCGGAACAGATCAAACGATAGGTTGCAATACAGCGGTTAATACTGCACTTGATGCGATTGATAAAATTCGAGACACCGCGCATAGTATGGAACGTATTTTTGTTGTTGAGGTTATGGGCAATCGTTCAGGATACATTGCACTTCAGGTTGCTTTAGGTTCAGGAGCAGAAGATGTAATTATCCCAGAAAGAAAATTTGATTATGAAGCGATGTATGAAGATATTAAGAAAGGGCATGCTAAAGGAAAAATCAGCTGGATGATTATTGTGGCCGAGGGTGCTGGCAAGGCTCATGAAGTTGCTCAAAAAGTAACAGAGGTTACAGGCTTTGAAAGTCGTTATGTTGTTTTGGGTCATATTCAAAGAGGTGGTGTTCCGACGGCATCTGATCGAATTTTAGCAACACGGGTTGGGGCAGCTGCCATTGAATGTCTTCTTAGAGGAGAGTATGGTAAAGCGGTCGGTGTTGTGCAGGATAAAATTAATGTTGTTGATTTGGGACAAGCGTGTAGCATCAATGTTGTTCCTATTGATGAATATTATCAGTTGGTTAAAATTTTGACATAAAAGAGATAAGTTTGTAACATTATAACAATTAGAAAAACCCCCACGTCGCTTTTAAATCGCTCCTGGGGTAAATTCACGCGGGCTGATTTGACGCCTCGCTAAATTCAACGTAAGTCAGATGCTCATTTAAAGAAAGGGTAAATAAAATGGCAAAAATTTATTATGACAAAGATGCAAGTTTTGATGCAATCAAAGACAAAGTTATTGCAATCATCGGTTACGGTATTCAAGGCCGAGGACAAGCGCTTAATCTTCGTGATAGCGGATTAAATGTTATTGTTAGCGAGCTTGAAGATACTGAAAATTATGCCTTGGCTGTTGAGGACGGATTTAAACCGATGGATGCAAAGAAGGCGGCTAAGAAAGCAGATATCCTTCAGATTTTGACACAAGATCATGTTCAGGCAATGCTTTATAAAAAAGCCATTAAGAAGAATTTGACAGCAGGCAAATCGCTTGTTTTTTCTCATGGATTTAATATTCATTTTGGTCAAATTGTTCCGCCGGCTGATGTTGATGTTTTTATGATTGCGCCTAAAGGACCAGGTGCACTTGTTAGAAGTCAGTACGAAGAGGGAAAAGGTGTTCCTTGTTTGGTTGCGATTCATCAAGATGCAACAGGCAATGCTCTTCAAACCGCTTTAGCTTATGCTAAGGGTATTGGCGGAACACGTGCTGGTGTTATTGAAACAACTTTTAAGGAAGAAACAGAAACAGACCTTTTCGGTGAGCAAGCTGTTTTATGTGGCGGTGTTAGTGAGCTTGTTAAAGCTGGTTTTGATACGCTCGTTGATGCTGGCTATCAACCAGAGATTGCTTATTTTGAATGCCTGCATGAGCTTAAGCTCATCACAGACTTGATTTATTCGTCAGGTATTCAAGGAATGAGAAAATGTGTTTCTGATACGGCTGAATATGGTGATCTTTCTCGAGGAAAGCGCATCATCAGCGACAAGACACGTAAAGTTATGCAAAAGATGTTAACGGAAGTCCAATCTGGTAAATTTGCTAAAGAGTGGATCCGAGAAAATAAAAAAGGAAGACCAAATTTTACCCAATGGCGTAAAGAAGCAGACGAACACAAAATAGAAGAAGTTGGTCTCACGCTTCGCGGTATGATGCCTTGGATGAAATGAGGGTAAAAACATTTTTGAAATTACAAATTACAATAAACAAATGACAAATAAATTACAATAAACAAAAGATGCTAAAAGTTTTGAGGGTTTTTGTTTGTTGGTTTTATTGGTTATTGGTCATTGTTTGTAATTTGGATTTTGTGTATTGTAATTTTTATTAGAGGTATTTGAAATGAATAAAAAAGATAAAGTTTTTATATTTGACACAACGTTGCGCGACGGCGAACAAGCGCCTGGCGCAAGTATGAACGAAACGGAAAAGCTAGAAGTGGCTTTTGCGTTAGAGCGTTTGGGTGTCGATATTATCGAAGCAGGATTTCCTATCATTTCAAAAGGAGATTTTAATTCTGTTCGTAATGTGGCTAAACACATCAAGAAGTCAAGTGTTTGTGGTTTGGCGCGATCAATGAAAAAAGATATTGATGCGTGTTATAACGCAATTAAAGATGCAAAGCGTCCGCGCATTCATGTATTTTTGGCAACATCGAAGATTCATTTGGAACATAAATTAAAACGAAGCAAAGATGAAATCTTAAAAATGGCTGTTGATGCCGTTAAGTACGCGAGAAAAAAGACAGATGATATTGAATTTTCTCCGGAAGATGCGTCGAGAACAGAAAAAGATTTTTTGTACGCAATCGTTGAGGCTGTTATCAAAGCTGGCGCTAAGACGGTTAATATTCCAGATACAGTTGGTTATGGTGTTCCGGATCAATTTGGACAATTGATTTCAGATATTCGAAATAACGTGCCAAATATTAACAAGGCCATTATTTCTGTTCATTGTCATAATGATTTGGGTATTGCTGTTGCAAATTCTTTGGCTGCGATCAAAAATGGTGCACGTCAGGTTGAATGCACGGTCAATGGTATCGGCGAACGTGCAGGAAATGCATCTGTCGAAGAGATCATCATGGCATTGCAAACACGGTCAGATTATTATGGATGTTCGACGGGAATTAAAACGCAGGAAATTTGTAGAATTTCGCGTTTGGTTAGTAAATATAGTGGTTTTTTAGTTGCTCCAAACAAGGCTATTGTTGGGGCGAATGCATTTCGTCACGAAGCGGGTATCCATCAGGATGGTGTTTTAAAGGAAAGAACAACTTATGAAATCATGAAACCAGAAGATGTTGGTTTTGTTGAAACCGGTTTGGTTTTAGGAAAACATTCTGGGCGGCATGCTTTTCGTGTTCGTTTAAAAGCTTTGGGCATTGACTTAAAAGATGAAGAACTAGACCGGGCGTTTGATCGTTTTAAAAATGTTGCGGACAAGAAAAAAGAAGTTTACGACGAAGACTTAATTGCTATTGCTGAGGATGAGGCGAAATTGATTCCAAAGGCATGGCAGTTGGTCAGCCTTTCTTCGACAAGCGGAACAAAAATTGAACCAGAGGCTACGGTGGCGATTAAATCAAAAGGAAAAACTTTTGAAAAAAGTTCTTCCGGAGATGGACCAGTCGACGCATGTTATAAAGCGATTGAAAGCATTGTTAAGCTTAAAGGTGAACTTTTGGATTATGCGATTCAGTCGGTTACACGCGGCAAAGATGCTTTAGGAGAGGTTACCGTCAAGGTGCGCATCAAAGGCAAAAGTTATATCGCCCATGGTGCAAGCACAGATATCTTAGAGGCATCGGCTAAAGCGTATTTGAATGCAATCAACAAAATGATTGCGCAATCAAAATAAAATAATTTATGAATGAGCAAAAATCTATTTATGGGTTGGTAGGCTATCCTTTAGGCCATAGCCTATCACCCTTAATGCATAACGCTGCGTTTGATGCGTTAGAAGTAGATGCGACATATCAGTTGTTTCCCCTTAAAGAAGAAGAGTTTTCGGTTTTTTTAGGAGAATTAAAAAAACCAGATAGCCCCATCTTTGGCCTAAATGTCACTGTTCCTTACAAAGAAAAAGTTATCCCATATCTCGATAATCTCAATCCTTATGCGCAGAAAGTCAAAGCTGTTAATACAATTGTCATTGGAAAAAATAGAAGGCTTACTGGATACAATACGGATGGCCCAGGTTTTTTGGCTCACATAACAGAGCTTGGTTTTAATCCGCAATCAAAACGTATTTCAATTTTAGGGGCAGGGGGAGCAGCCCGAGCGATTCTTTCAGTATTTTGTATGATTGAACAGGCTCCTCAGTGGATTAAAATTTATGATGTTGATTATGATAAGGCAAAAATGCTTGTTTCTGATCTTTCGCAAAATTTAAACTGCGAAAAGGTAGAGGTGTGCCAGAGTATTGATGATCTTAATATTGAGCTGTCGGATCTTTTGATTAATGCTACGCCGATTGGATTAAAAGATTCAGATGAGGTTCTTATTGAGCCAGACTTATTGCATTCAGATATGCTGGTGTACGATTTAATTTATAATCCTGACCAAACAAAGTTTTTGAAGATGGCAAAAGAAAAAGGAGCAAAAACTTCTAACGGATTGGGCATGCTCTTTTATCAAGGCGTTTTGGCTTTTCAGCATTGGGCCGAAATTGATCTGCCGGAGGTTGTTCGATCCAAAATGAAAAATGCTCTTCAGCAAGGAGTTAAATAACATGATATTAGAACAAAACTTTATTTCGATTGTATTTTTTGTATTTGGTTCTATTATTGGTAGTTTTTTAAATGTCTGCATTATTCGTATGGCCAAAGAAGAATCTATTGTGACTCCAGGGTCTCACTGTTTGAAATGTAATAAAATGATTCCTTGGTACAACAATATCCCACTTTTAAGTTATGTTATGTTGCGAGGAAAATGTCGATTTTGCGGCGAAAAGTTTTCTTTTCGCTATTTTCTAATTGAGCTTTTGACAGCTCTTTCATTTTTAGGGCTTTATCGATACTTTGGTTTTCAGCCGATTTTATGGCCTTATCTAGTTATGGTGTCAGGTTTTATTGTTGCAACATTTACTGATATTGATGAGAGGATTATTCCTGATGAGATTAGTGTTGGAGGAATGGTTGTTGGTCTTATTTTTAGCCTTGCGATTCCACAGCTGCATCACGCGGATTCGCATCTTTTGTCTTTATGGCGATCAGTCTTAGGGGTTTTGATTGGTGGCGGTTCGATTTATTTGATGGGTATCATTGGCGATTTTCTTTTTAAAAAAGAATCCATGGGTGGTGGCGATGTTAAGCTCATGGCTATGATTGGCGCATTTTTAGGATGGAAGCTTGCACTTTTAGGATTTCTTATCGCTCCGTTTTTTGGTGCGGTTTTTGGTATTATTGAGAAAATTAGAACTAAAGAGAGCCTTATTCCTTACGGTCCATTTCTTGTGATCGGGGCTCTAATTGCACTTTTCTTTTCAGAACCGCTTCTTGCATGGATTATGAGCGGTTACGGTCTTTATTAGTATTTAGTTATTAAATACCTTTATTTAAAACATATTCCTTTCCATTGGATCAAGATTATCAAAGATTTTTCTGATCAGTAGGCTTTAAAAACCGATCAGACTCTTTGAAGTTTTATGATGCAGGTATTGGCGGTTTTGCTTTAGAATGATGTACAATAAATCGGCCAATGCATAATTAAATAAGAATTCTTTAGCAGTATTAATGGTAGCTTGCGTAAGTTCAAGCTGCCCTTGCTTTTATAGAGTTTTTATCCTACGAGAGCATTCTCCACAAAGTTCTCCTCACTCTTGTTTTTTTCTTAAAATAGTATATATTTATAGAAGATTTTGATACAACATGATATTAATAGATATGTTAGTATGTTGGGTGCAAGTATGCTAAATCACAAAATTACAAAAAAGACTACATTTTTTAAGGTAGGGGTTTTCTTTGTCCTCATGGTTTTCATGGGGACAACTGTATTCCCACCATCTGCCTTTGCAAATACGGGGTTGCTGGGCTTGCCAAATCCTGGCGTAATGGTTCCTTCAAGCCCAGGCTTTGCACCCGCCATGTTACGCGGTATCAAAATCTATCCCAACAACCCCTTAAAATTTGATTTTATTTTAGATTCTGGAGATACGGGGCTTAAAGGTGAGACCCTAAAGCCTGAGAGTAAAAAGCTTATTAAATACTTTTTGGCATCTTTAACTATTTCGGATGAAGACCTTTGGGTTAATCTTTCGCCTTACGAAAAAGACCGTATTATCCCTAGCAAGCTTGGCCTCACTGAAATGGGTCGTGATATGCTTGCTCAGGATTATCTTTTAAAACAAATCACGGCTTCATTGATTTCACCGGAAGACGAGCTTGGTAAAAAGTTTTGGGATAAGGTTTACAAAAAAGCTTATCAACAGTACGGCACAACTGATATTCCAGTAGGGACTTTTAATAAGGTATGGATTGTGCCACAAAAGGCTGCTGTTTACGAAAACGGTGATCGTGCACTTGTGGTAGAGAGTAAATTAAAAGTGATGCTGGAAGAGGATTATCTTGCTACGCAAGAAAGCCGTAAATCACAAACTGTAAGCCCTCAGAGTGTTAATTTTGCAGGTTATAGCGCACAGCTGACAAACGAAATTGTTCGTGAAATCATTATTCCGGAGCTTGAGCGTGAAGTCAACGAGGGTAAACATTTTGCACCTTTGCGTCAGATTTATTCTTCTTTAATTTTAGCGTATTGGTTTAAGAATAATCTGAAAGATGCGATTCTTAATAAAGTCTATGCAGATAAAGGAAAGGTTAGAGGCATAGATGTTGAGGATAAAGAGATCACACAGAAAATCTACGATCAGTATCTTGCTGCCTTTAAAAAAGGCGCCTGCGATATAATCAAGATTGAATATGATAAAAATACTCAGCAGAATATCCCACGAAAATATTTTTCTGGTGGATTTAATATGATGCTTAAGAATTCTGATTATGTAGCAGGCACTACTTTAAGCGGCGACCAAGGAAATAATCTTGCTTTATTAGCAGGCAAAGATCGTTTTTCGTTCATTCAATCTGAAGTTGAACAATTTGTTTCTTCCAATCTTTTAAAGAAGGAAGGCGATAGGATTGATGCTGAGACAGGATTAATAGGATCTGCGTACAACAATTTCTTTTGGTTAGACGGTTCTGAGGTTGGGCGGACGAATTTGAGCATGCAAGTCTATAACGACACAAACGAAATTTTCTTGGGCACAGAAGATGGGAAGCATGTCTATGATAAAATGGGAGAAAGAGTTGGTAGCTTAACATTTTCAGGGGAGAAGCTCGATGACTCTAAGAAAGGGAGTTTGATTAATGAGATTAAATTAAAAATTAACATGCGAAAAAAGAGTAAGGGCAAAATTACTATGGGGCGAGTTGGGACGAGCCTTGTATCAAATAAATTAAGAAAAAACGATATTAAAATAGCTGAAGGCATTGTTGAGCTACTCAAAGACCTTGATATTTACTTCTTAGATGATAACATTCACGGGTTTAAAGGTGTTTTTGATCCTATTGGTCATCGAATTTTCTTAAATAAAGAAGTTGTGACAGCTATAGGAGTTTTTCATGAGGCAGGAGAAGGATTTTTACGTTTAGAGGAAAATCGTAAGCTCCTTAAGAAAGCCCTTCAAAAGAAAGAGTGGGGCAGCATTCATCGTTATTTGCGTGGCGATGGAAAGACTATACGTCTTCAATACCCAAGGGCATTTCGTTATGGCCTTCAGGATAAAATTTTTGGCCCGGAAGAAAATCAAGAATATACAGAGCATGTAGGCCATATAATCAATGAAAGTTTCGGGCTTGCTCCAACGACCAAAAAGTTCCATATGACGGATGAGCAGATGAGCTCGCTTTTTACTTTTGAGAAAGTATCCGAGTCTGATAGAAAAAAGATCGAGGAAGCTCTCAGCGAGGCGATAGAAAAAACTGACCGAGCAATTTCTGGTCATCCAAAGATTGCGAACATCCATCGAGAGATAGCCGAATTAAGTTATAGGTTAGGAGATTTTAGAAACGCAAGATTTTTCATTGATTTAGCGTACGGTGATTTTAGAGAAATTGTTAGGATAAATGCTACTTCAGAGGAATGGGGGAGGATGACGGATTCGAATCTGCCCGACGAATCTTTTCAACATGAGCTAATGCTAGACTCGCCAAAACTTTCTGATACGGAGATAGCTTTGTTTAAGAAGATATTGCGGGCTCGTGCAAAGATTAAAAAGGCAGAAGAAGCGCGTAAGAGTTTAGAGAAAATCCCGTTTCCGGCTTTTATTCCGAATATTGATTCCCCTGGGCATTTTGTAAAATTATTTCAGTTTTTGGATATTGCCGAAAGACGCAAACTATATGACATCATTGGAGATTTGTATGAAAAAATTTTTGAAAAAAATCCAAAGTCAGGTGCATTGTTTAGAGGAAAAGAGGATATATCTAAATTTTTGAATGTACAGGAAAAAGAGGTCCTTGGGAAATACTATGTCAATATTGAAAGAATATTATGGGATGGAAAAGATTTATATATCCCATTCTTTTTTGGCGCTGTTTTTAAAGCAAGTAAAGATAGTTATGTCAGGGCGGATACAGACGGTAGATGGGAAAACTTACTTCTCCAAAAAGGTTATCCTATGGAAGAATTTCCATTGGCAAATTTCTTAAAAATATACAAAGAACATGATCCAGGCGTTCGTTTAGTTCTGCACCTCGGGTCCGGCTCCGGAGAGATTACAAAGGGTTATGTTGATAGGTTTTACAATGCAGACAGCAAGAATGTTTTTGTTTTGGCTAATGATGTCAATCCACTTAATTTGCGAACGGCCATTGATTCAAGTCGTGAAACCAAGGTAACGGTATTCCGGGGAAATTTGGCTGAAGCTACCTTTGTTGCTTTTTCCAAAGACAAGGAAATTGTTCCGGAGTTATTTGATAGTATTTTCTTCGCAGGACTTGATGAGTTTTCTGGGTATTCCTATGCGCATCTTCTAAATTTAGTTCATCGTGCGGAAGAGAGCTTATTTGCCGATGATGGGCAAGTCGAGGTTCTTATAAAGCAAGACGATTTAGAGACAAGAAATGCATTGGAAGCGTGGGGTTTTGAGCTAGCTGGACATTTTTTTGGAGACCGGTATGTATTAGATTTAAGCAAAAAAGGTAGCAGGCTGAATCGTGATCAAAGGGACGTTGAAAACTCGATAGGTTCGTCATCAATTCAGGCACCTGGTGGTATTGATTTTGACGCCGATGGGTTTGAGATTGAATCTAGAGGTAAGGGAATAGCGCTGGATATTTCTGAAATCGACATAACGGCACTAAGCCAAGCAGAGGGTTTTGTTCCTATTATTATTAATATTGTCCCGATTACGAGTTTTAATATGCTTATGGGGCTTAGCGAGGGAGGGGGAAAGGAAGGCGAAATTTTGAGCTTAACTAGGCTAGATGATGCGCATGGCGATTAGTTTTTTGGTGATCGGGGCCGCTAATTGCACTTTTCTTTTAGATCCAATTCTCAATTAGATTCTATCGGGACATGGTCTTTATTAAAAGATTGAGACTCTTTAATAAATCGCCTGCCTTCCTTTGATAACGCATTCATCTGGCTTATTTCTTAGATTAAAATGAAATTCTTGGATATATTTCTCAAAAAAATTGTATTTTATCGATATTTCTTTTAGCCGAGCCATAAATTACTAAAAATCAATACTTTATGAGCCTAATTTCTTTTAAAACATTTAAGTTTCTTGGTTAGAAACTTGATTTCTTTCCAAAATATGCTATATTTTATACACGTTTTCTTAAAAGAAAGCGTTTTCCGGAACACATATCGTATGTATTCCAAATAAATATGATTTTTAAATCTTAATTCTTAAATTAACACGCCACGGTTACTTGTTGGAAAAGATCTGAAAAAGAATAAAAATTATCAAAATAACTAAAAAAATTTTTAATTTAATCTCAGCTTCATAAAAAGCGCAAAGTTAATTCGCTTTGTCCCTGAATTAATGGCGGCGTCATTAAGGAGAAATACCCATGCTAAGTTTTAAAACAAAGAATACCCGTTTACTAAAGATTGTTAGCCTTGTAATCACGATTGCCTTTCTCGGCAACATGATTTTGCCGACTCAAGGCTTTGCGCAGATGCTTGCTTTGCCTGCTCCTGGTACGATGTTGACCCTCACGCCTCAATTTGCTCCCCCGATCATCAAGGGTCTTGAAATTAATTGTGATAATCCTTTGGAATTCAATTTCTTTATTAATACCGGCGAAGAAAACATTCAAGGGGAGGAGTTGAAGCAAGAGACTGAAAAAATGGTTAAGTATTTCTTGACTTCTTTGACCATTCCAGAGGATGAGCTTTGGGTTAATCTTTCTCCATATGAAAAAGACAGAATTATTCCTGATGAATTTAGCTTAACAGATATGGGGCGCGATCTATTAGCGGAGGATTATATCCTAAAGCAGATAACAGCTTCTTTGGTTTATCCTGAAGATGAGCTGGGTAAGAAATTCTGGGATAAAGTTTATAAAAAAGCATACTCTCAATATGGCACAACGGACATACCTCTAGATACTTTTAACAAGGTCTGGATTTTGCCTGATAAAGCTGTTGTTTATGAGACCGGAAACCGCGTGTTTGTTGCCGAAAGTACTTTGAAAGTAATGATAGAAGAAGATTACATTGCTCTGCAGCATAGCGATAAGCAGAAAGAGGCTCAATATTTTAAGGATAGAGGAATCTCGGTTTCTAGAAATGCTAATCTTGCTTCAGAGATTGTTCGCGAAATTGTTATTCCTGAAATTACTAAGGAAGTCAATCAAGGCAAGCATTTTGCACAGCTGCGCCAAATTTATAGTTCTCTTATTTTAGCGAATTGGTTTAAGAAAAGCCTTCAAGAAAGTCTTTTGGGCCAAATTTATGTAGACAAGAAAAAGATTAATGGCTTAAATATCAACGATCCAGACGTCAAAGAGAAAATTTACAATCAATATCTTGAGGCATACAAAAAAGGTGCTTATAATTATATAAAGGCTGAATATGACCCAAATGCTGGCCGTAATATTCCTCGTAAATATTTTTCAGGTGGATCAAGACTGGTAATAGAAAATCTTGATAGAACTAGCATCCCTCCGATAAGAAATATTCGAGGTCATGAAAAATCTGGGATCGTTAGCTCTAGCGTGCTTTTTGTCAAACCTGAAGAATCTAGCGTTAAGGTGGCGAGTTCTTCAATCAAAGAGATTCCAAGATCAGCCAATATTCCTGGCTTCCAAAATGTCAAGAAGGGAGAGTTGTTTTTTGGAAAATATGACAAGTTGTATCCTCTTGCCAAGAATTTTCTTGCATATTATGGAGGAGACAAGAACGAGTATAAGGTTTTGCGCGAGATTTCCTCTTATATTGAAAAAACAGATTTTTTTGTTGGTGCAACAGAGAATGAATATGCAGATATTAATTTAAAAACAAAAAGAATTGTTTTGAACGAAGATTTTATGGATTTTCTTTTTAAAACAGGACGAAAGAAAATTGCCATGTCTTTTATAGCTGGTCTTGTTGCAGAAGCGTGGAAAGAGAAAGTAGGAATAGACATAAAAGACTTGGAGATTTTAGTTGGGGCAAGCAAAAGAAGCTTGACCGGAGAGAAAAGATCAAGGTTAGACGATACAAAAGAACTTTATCAATTGAAGAAAAAAGTTATTCGCAATGATACGCTCGAAGGGGCAAGAAATCCTTCTTTTCTGAGTGACAAGGACATTTTTCTTTTTATGTCAGACATGCTTCATCGTGGAAAAGTTTTAGGCAAGCGCCGCCTTGCAAAATATCTTGAAGAAGAGTATCTTTTTTATGGAAAAATTAGTCAGGAAAAAGCAGCGGATCTCCTTGCGCAATTCTCCAAAGAACATTCGGATATTGTCGAAATATCTGAAATATTTATTGAGGATCCCATCGAAGATCTTAAAAATAAATTAAGTCCGGATGCAAAAATAATTTATGAAGAAGCCGACGGAGTAGAGCAAGGAAAGAAAATAACGCTTTATGGCTTAAAAAGGCAGTATATTCAAGATCCGGCCTTTCAGGGACGTGCAACCGTATGGGATATCGAGGTAGAGCGCCAAGATGAAGTTAATTTTGGGGGTAAAACCGCTCATACCGGGGAAATGATGTTTTGCCCTTACGTTGTTACGCTTCCTAATTTTGCCACATCAGGGGAGCTCTTCCAGAGGTTATTTATCACGGACATTAAGACGTATCTTTTGCACATCGAGACTAAAATAAAAGAAATTTATAACTATTTGGACAAGAATGGTGAATTCCTCGACAAAAATGTAATAGGGATGACAAACGAAGAAAAAGAAAAGCTTGAAAAAGAATTGGCGCTTCGCGGCGTTGCGATTGATTTTAAAGAAGATGCGTCTGCGCAGTACCAAATCCGAAAAACTTTAAAGACTATGATTTCTATAGTCGATGATTTTACAGAAAATGGATATGAAAATTTAAATGCATATTTTCAGAAGAATGGTAAGTCTTTAGACCAAGAAGTCAATCGGATTAAGGAAGCACAGGAGCAATTAAAATTAAAAATAAACGCGCTTGATGCGCAGATAAAAACATCTCAACGCAGTGATTTGATAAAAGGCAAGGCTGCATTAGATGATCAGCTACAAGAGCTACAGCTTGAATATGAACATGTGACCTCCGAGATATCTGAGAAATTGCTTATTGCCGCAAGGCTTATGACTGTCCCAGAAGCCGTTAAGGACGAAATGAAACGAGGACTAGTGAAATTAGCCGAGCGTCTTGGGATTCCTTTGGAAAAACTTGTTTTAGCCATTCGTTCTTCTGCCGTTGGAGAGGATAGCGAGACTGCGTCCTTTGCAGGCCGTCAAGATACATATATTTTTGTAACGCCTTTTTCCGAAAAAGAAGGGGAAGACGGATTGGATTTTATCATTCAAAATTGGATATTCAATCAGGCCTCGTTATTTAATAAACGCGCGATTGATTACCGCTTTGAGCATGGCTTGCCTACATTTGATGAACATGCGGAAATCAGCACGCTTTTGCAGGAGATGTTTCTATCGCAAATTAGTTTTATTGGATTTTCTCTCGATCGAGAAACCGGTTTTCCTGTCATGTCGCTTTCCGCTACAGAAGGCCAGGGTGAAAAGCTTGTTTCAGGAGACGAGACGGGAAGCAAATTTTTCATGGAGTATGACGGGACTCTTTTATTGCGCGCAAAAGGAAAACGCGAGAAGATGGTCGTTGAAACAGCAGGTGGTTTAGGAAAACAAGAAATTGATATCCCTGATAATTTAAAATCTGAATTTGTCATAACAGATTTTGTCTTGGCTGAAAAGACAGCATTTTATTTTAAGGTCTTACATGATTTTTATGGTGGATTTGTTGATTTAGAAGGAGCTTTTCGCGTCAAAAAGGACAACAAAGGCAATGATATTATATTATTAGGGGAAAACCAAGAATCGCTAAAAGATGAGCGTGGATTTCCACGAAAGGATTGGACCATCGTGAGCACCCAGGCTAGGCCTGAAACCGTGTGGTCTTCAAGGGATCCCGATGTAGTATTTTTAAAAGATATTATTGTAACTGATAAGGCATTTGAAAAAGCGCAAAAGGAAGGACGGGTTTTACCGTTTAATTTTCTTGCCAAAACAGGTGGAGCCGCACAAGGGGAGATTTATTGGGTTTTAGATAAAAATCCGGAAACTTTGGCCCGAACTATCAACAAAATTATGGCAGCATATCAAAGCGATCCTGATATGAATTCTGCTATGCAAGCGGCCCGTGGTATTATCGCACAAAAAGGTGGGCCAAATTCCCACACTATGATTGTTGCTTCGGAGTTTGGGCTCGTTGCGGTTACGGGCATAACAAATGCGACATTTGAAGACGTGCGCGATGCTTTGCCGAATGGAACTGAAATCACCATTGATGCGAATCGGGGAAAAATATTACTAGGGATGGATCATGAGCTTAAAGTTGCAGGAAAAGATTTTAGTATCAAAGGTCTTCCTTCTACGCCTTACGGCGATATCCGTTTAGGTGTTTTTGCGGCCACTACTGATAAGGCCTACAAGGGGGCGCCGCTACGGAATATGCCGTCTTTTTACGGGATTGGGCTTGACCGCCAGGAATTAACGCTCACAAATAGCATAGGAATATATCCGGATCTCCTTTTAGCCTATGACAATATGATTAGACGTGAGAATCACATGTCGCATGAAGGTCCGATCTTGGACAGGGAAAAAGATAAGGATGAAATCAAATATGTAGAAGAAGCTATTAAGGGTTATAATTCGGCAGAGGATTTTTATGTTTCAACCCTATACGAATCCCTCTTATCAAAAGCAGTATCAACGATCCCTTCAGAAAACAATGTTTTAGTTCGTGCGCAGAGCCTTGCTGACTATCAGCTTCGGATTAAAGTTTTAAATATTGTAAAGCAGTATTATCGCGATGGACTTGGTCGCGTTGCCCCTCTTCACCAATTAGAAGGAATATTAAAAACATTGATCAAAAAAGTAGGTGGCAAGATCGAGGCAGACTCAGATGCCGAGATTTTGTCGCAGATTGTGATGCTTCTGGATAAAAGGCATTATATCCGCCTAGATGACAGAAAGACCGATGAGTACGAGGGCGTCTATTCCGCGGAAAGGTTTATCAAAAGGGAAGTGAACCCCATGAAAGGATTTCGAGGACTTGATCTGATGTTTCATAATCCGCAGGTTTTGCGTTGGCAGCTAGGAGCTATCAAAAAAGTCTTAGACACTAAAAAAGTAAAGATCGGTGTTTTTGCGCCTATTGTCAGGCGGCCAGAGGATGTAACCAGGATGCTTGAGGTGATGGACGAACTTGGCATGTTAACCGAAGACATTAAGGTCGGCATCATGACAGAAATCCCGACGAATTCAATTAACGTTGAGGATTTCTTGATGGCTGCCAAAAATTTTGAAGATGAAACAGGAAAAAAGCTTAATTTCTTTTTCTCAACAGGGGGCAATGATGCTCTTCAGACAAATGCCAGGATCGATAGGAACACCGATAATAAAGCATTAAAAGATACGGTTAATGCCTATAGTCCTTCTGTCCTTAGATGGAACGCGCGTATTGCTAAAATCGTAAGAGATTTTAATAAAAAATATAACAAAAAATATTCCGTGAGTTATTGCGGTAATGATCCTTCGGTTCCGGGTCAAGATGATTATGGCGCTATCTTGAAGGCGTTTGGTTATGATGCGGTTTCAGTTTTGCTTGAGGTATACGAGAGAGTCGCTAAAAATTTAGCCAATACGAATTTTGAAATACCTCAAGTGGCCAAAGACGCTGTCGGTTTCGATTTTGACATGGATCCGAAGGCGATTCAATCCATTAAAAAAGAAAGTCCTAATCATTTTAATATCGGAGAATTTTTATTGACCCTGGGTATGCATTTTAAGGCTTTTGAATCTTATGATAAAGAAATTTTGCCTACCGTGAAAGAAGGGAAGATGCTTGCCGGAGCAGATTGGCATATCTATCGGTCTATGTATCAGGATATCCGTAATATGCTTCGTGAAAACGGATATAGCCTCAGCATCGACAAGGAAGGGATTGGCTTGCTTTTTTATCGGGCAAAATTAAAAGAAGCTGTTAGGGAAGCAGCCTATGAAGCTAAAAAGCAAGGAAAGAAACTTTTTATCTCGACCGACAATATCTTCTCTTCAGAGTACCAAAAACTAAAATATGGGGAAGTTTATGAGCCAAAAGAAGCAAATCCTGGCTATGGAGTGCACGGGCTTGTTAAATCTTTAAACGATAACAGGAAATTTTTTAAGGTTGACCTGGAGATCATCAAAGAACTCATCGAAGAAGACAATGATAACATTGTTCTTGAGTTAAAAGCTGTCCGAAGCTTCGAGGAGATCAAAAAGGTAAGAGAATTATTAGGCGAAATAGAGCTTGGCGTCCCACTTGCTGTTTCCGTTGAGGTTCCTGCTAACTTATATGAAATCAAGGAAATCCTTGATCCGAATCTGAATATTTCCTATCTTGACATCGCAGATCCACTTCGCCTTGTTTCGGATTTAATGGCTCTTGAAGAAGATAATATCAATGGGGTCGACATCACGAAACACGATGTTGACTATCAGTTAAGACGCCCAATTCTCATTTTAGCAACAGCAGCCAAAAAAGCCGGTGTTCCTTTTTATGTTAATGAGTCGATTTATGGTGTGATTAGCGATCTAGCTAATAATACAGAGAAATTGTTTCCCTTGAAAGAAAAAAAAGGAGAGGCCTCTTCAGCAGTTGTACCAACTGGTGGTATAGACTTTAATCGTATCAATTTCGATATGCAGATTAAGCGGGATAAAGATGGAATACCTTTGCCGGTGAAGTTTCAGGATGTTGGGCATATTGACATTGATGGGCTAGTGCCGATGATAATTAATTTTGTAATTATTACTGATCTTCCATGGCTTCTTGGAATGGCTAATGAGAACAACTTTTATGAAACTGAGATGTCCAGGGAATATGCTGAGGAGCCGAAAAGGCTAAGTTTTTTAAAGTAATTTTAATCTTGTTAATTTATTTATATTCTTTATGTTGCAAATATAGGGCCGCTGTTTAGATAAAACAGCGGCCCTTTTAGTTTTAGTTTTAGTTTTTTTAGTTTTTTAATCTTTTACCACCTAACATTTTTCTGCTACAATTAGCTTATGAACAAAAACATTGCATTAGTTGGTTTTATGGGTTCTGGAAAATCTACCGTGGCCAAGCTTTTGGCTGAGAAGAGCGGGCGCAAGCTCGTCAGCACTGACGAGTTGATTATTGATCGAGAACGAATGGAAATTACTGATATTTTTTCAATTAAAGGCGAAAAATATTTTAGAAATGTGGAAGAAGACGTTGTTTTTGAGGTTAGTCGAGGTGAAGGCCTTGTGATTGATTGCGGCGGAGGAGTTGTTTTAAGAGAACAGAATATAAATAACTTACGTTATAACGGTACCATCGTTTATTTAAAAACTTCTTCACAAGCTATTTATCGTCGAATCAAAGACCAATCACACCGACCACTTTTAAACGTAGAAAATCCAAAAGTCAAGATTGCAGAGCTTCTCATAGAGCGTGCATCTTTTTATGAAAAAGCAGATTTAACTGTTGATACAGATGGCAAGAGTGTTGAAAAAGTGGTGGAAGAAATCATAAAAGCCATAAGTCATGAGTCGAGCAATAGACAATAAAATGAATGTAACATCAAAATCCAAAGCTCAAAAATCAAAACAAATCCATTTGAATTTTAGATTTATTCTGGATTTTGAAGTTTGAATTTGGGATCTTGTCTATTGTCTGTCTTGTTAGACGTTTTGGAAGTTTAAATTTTAGATTTATTTTAGATTTTGAAGTGGAATTTGGGATTTGGTTTGTTGCCTATTCTTTTGATTGTCTATTGCTTGTAATTTGAACTTTGTGTATTGGTTATTTAATCTTATGACTTCTATCGATTCCTTACTTATTCTAAATGCTATCCCTGGCCTCGGGCCGATTCGAATTAAACAACTCTTATCTTATTTTGTATCTGCCAAAAAAGTTTTATTGGCTTCTCAAAAAGAGATTCTTTCGCTTGGATGTATTCCAAAGAATGTTGCTCAAAATATTTCAGAATTTCCAAAAGAGGAATTTCTAGAAAAAGAACATGCTTTAATGAAAAGTCATGATGTTAATGTCTGTGCAATAACTCAAGAGTCGTTTCCGAAGAATTTAAAGAATATCAGTGATACACCGGTTGTTCTTTATGTCAAGGGAACGCTTGAAGCCATTGATGCCAATGCTATCTCGATTGTTGGTTCTCGCCGAGCTTCGGTTTATGGAACATCGACAGCTGAAAAGTTTGCGATGCAACTTTCTGATTTTGGCATTACCGTGGTTTCTGGAATGGCTCGGGGAATTGATACGGCAGCGCATAGAGGTGCTTTACGCGCTAAGGGGCGAACCATCGCTGTCTTAGGAAGTGGATTGGCCAATATCTATCCTCCAGAAAACAAGAAATTGGCCGAAGATATCTCTAGAAACGGTGCTGTTATTTCTGAGTTTCCAATGTCGACAAAACCTTTGGCTGGTAATTTTCCAAGAAGAAATCGTATTGTTAGCGGATTGTCTTTAGGTGTTATTGTTGTGGAAGCTGCTCAAAGAAGCGGTGCTCTTATTACGGCTGATTTGGCTCTTGAGCAGGGAAGGGAAGTTTTTGCGATTCCTGGAAAAGTTGACAGTCCAAGTGCTCAGGGCACGAATAATCTTATTAAGCAAGGTGCAAAACTTGTAAGCTCGATTGAGGATGTTTTGGAAGATCTTCAAATAAATCTTAAAAATGCTCGATTAAAGGTGCTGGAAAATGATGACCAGACTCTTGTAAAAAATCTCAGCGATGTTGAGCAAAGAATTTTTGACTCGATTTCCTTAAAGCCTACCTATCTAGATCAAATTCTAGAAAAAACTGGACTTTCCATTTCTCAGGCATCTTCAGGGCTGCTCTCTTTGGAGCTAAAGCGGCTGATTAAGCAATTGCCTGGAAAACTGTTTGTCAGAATCTAAAAATCCTCTATAATAGATTTACTTATATAAATATTAATAATATAAATTAGTAAGAAATGAAATCATAGGGCTTATAGAGTCAATTCGATAAGCTCAATAACGCTATCAACGCAATAAACTCAAACATTTATAACATAGGATATTTTATGGCAAACTCATTGGTTATTGTTGAATCTCCTGCAAAGGTCAAAACGATTAATAAAATCCTAGGCAAGAGCTTTAAGGTTGTCTCTTCCATGGGGCATCTAATTGATTTACCTAAATCAACGCTTGGCATCGATCTGGAAGATAACTTTAAGCCCAAGTTGATCATTATTCGTAGCAAGCAAAAAACCCTTAAAGCTCTTAAGAAAGAAGCTTTGAAAAAGAAGAACATTTATATTGCCACAGACCCTGACCGCGAAGGAGAGGCGATAGGATGGAATTTGGCTAAGGAAATTGGCGAAGGAAAGAATGTTTATCGTGTGACATTTCATGAAATTACCAAAGAGGCTGTTTTAAAGGCGTTTGATAATGTACGTGAATTTGACGAGAAAAGAATTGATGCACAAATAGCACGGCGTGTTTTGGATCGATTAGTAGGATATCAGCTTAGTCCATTGCTTTGGAAAAAAGTTGGTTCGGGTTTAAGCGCTGGACGCGTTCAGTCTGTTGCGCTTCGTCTTATCGTTGAGCGAGATCGCGCGATTGCTGCATTTAATCCTCAAGAATATTGGCAGATGTCTGTTGATTTAAAAAAGGCTGATAGCCAAGATATTTTGAATGCATCGCTCGATAAGATTGATAATGACAAGATTGATTTGAAAACCAAAGAGGAAGTGGATCAGATTTTAGAGGACATCAAGAGCCAGCAGTTTGTTATTTCTGACGTAACAGAAAAAGAAGTGCGCCGAAATGCACTGCCACCATTTATTACCAGTACACTTCAGCAGGAAGCATTTAACAAGCTTAATTTTAACACAAGTCGAACAATGATGGTTGCTCAGCAACTTTATGAGGGTGTTGATCTTGGAGACGGAGAAACTGTTGGTTTGATTACCTATATGCGTACAGATTCTGTTAATATTGCTGACGAAGCCAAAAAAAGAGTTCGGGATTTAATTGAACAGCAATATGGCGCAGCGTATTTGCCGGAAAAACCCAATGAGTATAAGTCAAAAAAGAGAGCGCAAGAAGCTCATGAGGCGATTCGTCCGTCAGATGTCTTTAGAAAGCCAGAGGACATGAGGCCTTTTTTGACAGAAGAGCAATATAAAATCTATGAACTTATTTGGCGAAGATTTGTCAGCTGTCAAATGACACCAGCGGTTTTCTTGCAAAAAAGAATTTTGATTAATGCCGGAAAGTTTGATTTTAGCGCGTCGGCCTCTAGTCTTAAATTTGATGGACAGCTTGTTTTGGATCAAAGCTCAAAAGAAAAAGATTCTGTTGTTGATCTTTCTCTGTATAAAAAAGATGAGGCTCTTGAGCTTGTGGAGGCTAAGCCGACACAGCATTTTACAAAACCACCACCACGCTATTCTGAAGCTACGCTTGTTCGCGGGCTTGAAGAAGCTGGCATTGGTCGGCCGAGTACATATGCGCCAATTATCAATACGCTTGTTATGCGCAATTATGTGTATCGTGAAAATGGATATTTTAGCTCGACAGAGTTAGCTTTTACGATTATTGATCTTTTAGTTGAATATTTTCCAAGAATTATGGCCATAAGCTTTACAGCGACTATGGAAGAGCATCTTGATCTGATTGAAGAAGGCGAGCTTGATTACACAAAGCTTCTCAATGAGTTTTATAAGCCTTTTAAAGAAGAGCTTGATTATGCAACAGAGAATATTGAAAAAGTTGTATCTTTGACAGAGCATAAATGTCCCGAGTGCCAGAAGCCTTTAGCGGTTAAATGGGGACGCAATGGAAAGTTTTTAAGTTGTTCGGGCTTTCCTGAGTGCAAGCATTCGCAACCATTTCTGACGGGTGTTAAATGTCCAGAAGAAAATTGCGTAGGAGAGTTGGTGCAAAGGCGATCAAGAAGAGGGACAACGTTTTATGGATGTAGCCAGTATCCGGAGTGTACGTTTACTAGCAGGCAGTTACCTAAAGAGAGTTTATAGCGTTCATGGAGTTTATAGAGTTGGATGATTTGATTAAATAGAATATTACTAGCATGATGAACTCTATGAACTCAACAAACCCAAGAAACTCTAATTTATGAATCGATATGTTGAAAAGTTTTTGTCGTATCTCGATATAGAAAAGAATTATTCAAAACATACGATTCTAAACTATAAGATTGATCTAGAAGAGTTTTTTGTTTTTTTAAAAGATACTTCAATTGAGCGAGTTGATTATTTTCACTTAAGGCGCTATTTGGCAAGTTTGCGTTCTAGAGACTTAAAATCACGAACCGTTGCGCGCAAGCTTTCGGCTTTGAGGAGTTTTTTTAAATTTATTTTTCGAGAAGGATTGGTTAGTAAGAATCCCGCGACTCTTTTGATGACGCCCAAGCTGGACAAGAAGTTGCCTCATTTTCTATCCGAACAAGACGCTGGCCGTTTGATGGAAATATCAAAAAAGAAAGATGAGCCAGGCTTAAGAGATCGCGCTATTTTAGAAACACTTTACAGCACTGGGATGCGCGTTAGCGAGCTGGTATCTTTGGATTTGAATCGGGTTGATTTTATCAGTAATATTGTTAAGGTTTCAGGAAAAGGAAAAAAAGAGCGTCTTATGCCGATAGGGGAAACAGCGCTTAAAAGCATTCGCGAATATATTAACAAACGAAAGCATAAATCAGAGGCGGTTTTTTTAAATCAACGCGGCACGCGCATAACAGACCGAAGCATCCGAAATATTGTTAATCAACATATTTCTGAGGCAAGTATTCAAACCAAGATTTCACCACACGCATTAAGACATTCATTTGCAACACACCTTTTAAATGCTGGAGCAGATTTACGTGCTGTGCAAGAATTATTGGGACATGTTAATTTGTCAACAACCCAAATTTATACTCATATGACCACAGAGAAACTTAAGAAAATTTATGATCACGCACATCCGAGAGCATGATGACCATATTGTATGATTTAGCATTTTTTATTTTTTCAATAATCTATTTACCGTATCTTTTAGTTAAACGCAAATGGCATAAGGGTTTTGCTATGCGTTTTGGATTTCTTAAAGAAATAGATATTGGAAATTCTAATGTATCTCGCATATGGATTCATGCTGTCAGCGTAGGTGAGGTGGTGGTGATTAAGAATCTTTTAAACGAGATTCGTCTAAGATATCCCGAAAATCCTGTCGTGATTACTGTGGTCACTCAGACAGGTTTTGAAATGGCGCAAAAGATTTCGGATGAAGTTGATCAAGTTATTTATGCGCCTTTAGATTTTAGTTTATCTGTGCGCAGATATATTGATGTTATTAATCCAAGAATTTACATTAATGCTGAGACAGAGCTTTGGCCAAATTTGTTAACGCAATTATATCGCCGAGGTGTTCCGATTGTTCAGGTGAATGGGCGTATTTCTGATCAAGCGTTAAAGGGGTACCGTTTTTTAAGACCAGTGATTAAGCCGATTCTTAATTATTTTAGTTTCTTTTGCATGCAAAGCAATCTTGATGCTGATCGAATCAAAGAGCTTGGGGCATGCTCTGAGCGTGTTAAAGTTGTTGGCAATATGAAGTTTGATGATATTTTAGACGAACATCAAAAAGAGCTTTCGAATTCAATTCTTGATGAGTCTGAAGAACTTTTTGTTGCAGGAAGTACGCATCCAGGAGAAGAGGAGATTGTTTTAGATATTTTTAAAAGAATAGAAAAGCGTTTTGAGAATTTACGTCTCATTATTGCTCCTCGGCATCCTGAGCGGACTGGTGAGATTATTGATTTGGTTGAAAAAAAAGGGTTTAAGGCGATCAAGTTTTCTCAAGTTTATGATTTGATCATCGATCAGCAAACAGTTGTCGTTGTTGATACGATTGGCCATTTGCGTTCATTGTATCGTTTGGCAAAAGTTGTTTTTGTAGGGAAAAGTTTAACGGCACAAGGGGGGCATAATATTATTGAGCCTGCGTATTTTGAGAAACCGATTATTGTCGGACCTTATATGCAAAATTTCAAGGATATTACAGCATTGTTTTTGCAAAATAATGCGATTGTTCAAGTCAAAGATAAAACTGAGTTTGCAAAAGAGCTTGAGCGTCTTTTGGAAGACCCGGTCTGTTGCGAGGAGCAAGGCAGGCGCGCAAGAGAAGTGATTGAGCAGTATCAGGGGGCAAGTGAAAAAACACTTGATTTGATTTCGACTGTTTTGAGTAAGGTAAAGAAATGAAGAAATATCTCTATGAATTAATGACAGATCAGCGTAAAGATTATCTGTCTTTTGGAATCAAGATTATTTTAGTGATTTTGTCTTTTTTTTATTGGATGGGAATTAAAATAATTTTGTGGATGTATCGTTCAGGAGTTCTAAAAACGAAGCGATTACCAAAGTCTGTTATTAGCGTTGGCAACATTACTCTTGGTGGCGTTGGAAAAACACCTTTGGTTCGGTTGATTGCGAAGATGTTTCAAAGGCATGGTCTTAAGTCCGCGATATTAACTCGAGGCTATATGGCCAAGGGCATGGTTTCCGATGAAGCTGAGATGCTTAAAACTCAGCTTAAAGATGTTCCTGTTTTGGTTGGAGCGAATCGATATCAGGTGGCTCAAAATTTTTTAGAAACGAATACAACTGATGTTTTTATTTTGGATGATGGATTTCAGCATTGGCGACTTTTTAGGAATTTTAATATTGTCGCTATTGACGCAACGCGTCCGTTTGGAAATTTCTTTTTAATTCCAAGAGGAATTTTGCGTGAGCCAATGGATTCATTAAAGCGAGCCGATATTTTTGTTTTAACAAAAACAGATTTGGGAAAAGAGAATCTCAAGACGATCTATCAGAAAATAAAGCAATTTCAGCCTACAGCGGCTATTGTCGAGACAATTCATAGCCCCGTGTCGTTAGTCAATATTAATAATTATGGAGACAAAAGAAATTTGTTTGATTTGGCGGGTAATTCGGTATGTCTTTTTTCAGGTATTGGTGATCCTCGCTCATTTGAGGAAAGCGCAAAGTCTTTGAAAATAGCGATTAAGAAACATTTTATTTTTATGGATCACCATAAGTATTCTAAAGATGATATTGAGCGCATTGTTCATTATTGTCGAGCTCACAATATTAAAACAATAATAACAACACAGAAAGATGCTGCTCGGTTAAAAGAGTTGTTGTATTTATTTTTAAGAGAATTGGATGTGTTTATTCTAGAAGTTGAGATGAAAATTTTGAAAGGAGAACAAGATCTTGAAAAACGAATCTTTTATTTTCTGGATCATTAAGATTTTTTCTACGATTGTGCGTCGGCTTCCTGTGTCGGTTGCTCTTTGGTTGGGACGCGTGATTGGGACAATCGGATATCTTGCTGATCATCGACATAGGACACTTGCTTATGCTAATCTAAAGATTGCATTTGCTCGCCAAAAAAAGACAAAAGAAATCAAGCGTATCTTAAAAAAAGTTTTTCAGAATTATGCGCAGAATTTTGTCGAGCTTTTACGTCTTCCAGAGATAGATCCACATCAATACATTACGTTAGAAGGAAAAGAACATGTGGACGAGTCGCTAAAAAAGAATAAAGGACTTATTTTGCTTGCGATGCATTTTGGGAGTTGGGAGCTTTGTAATTTTATGAGTAAGCTTTTAGGATACCGGTATCGAGTTGTTGTTAATCCGCAAAAACGGTATCAACGGCTTAATGATCTGCTTAATTCTTATCGTCAGCAGGCAGGGGCGAGCCTTGTTGAGCCAGGATCCGGAACGCGTGATTTTGTAAAAGCGCTGCGTAACAACGAAATTGTAGGGATGGTTGTCGATCAGGGAGGAAGAACTGGTAGCCTTGTTAAGTTTTTTGGGCGTGAGGCCTCGATGTCGATTGGTGCGATAAAAATGGCCTTGAAGCTTGGCGTACCTGTATGTTTTTGTACGCTTGTTCGTGATCAAAAAAGAGCACATCATAAACTTAAAATATTTTCGCCTCTTGAGCTTGAATCAAGTGGTGACCGAGAAAAGGATATTACGCGCAGCTTGGATAAGGTTGTTGGATATATGGAGCAAGCGATTGCAAAAGATCCCTCTGAGTATATGTGGTTTTACAAAATTTGGAAATATTCAAAAGAATCTACAATTGTTGTTTTAAGTGATCAAAAGTTTGGCCATCTTAATCAGTCAAGAGCGTTTGCTGAGCAAATTAAAACAGCACTTTCTGAGAGGGCTATTAAATGCCACATTGAAGTTATTGATGTTGAATTTAAAGATGAGGCTAAGAGGACCATGTTTGCTGCGCTTAGTTTTGCTACGAATGAAAAGATTTCTCAAGGACGCCTTCGATATTTAAAGTGGTTTTTAAAGCGTAAATCTTTTTTAGAGGTGATGAGCGTTAAAGGAGATTTTGTGATATCTTGTGGTTCTTCGCTTGCAGGAGTTAATTACTTTTTGTCTCAGGACTATCATGCAAAAAGTATTGTTCTTCAAAAGCCTGGAATTTTAAGTTTGAACCGATTTGATCTTGTCCTTTTACCAAAGCATGACGCAAGAGAATCTTTTGAGCATAAAAAGAATGTGATTTTTACCAGCTTAACGCCAAATCTTGTTGATCAGAATTATTTGCAAGATCAGACAAATAGGCTAATTGCTAAATTTCCGAGACTTCAATCGCAAAAGAATCCGAGTATCGGACTGATGATTGGAGGAGAATCAAAAAATCATTTTATATCGAATATTCAAGTGGAGAGCATCATTGATCAGGTTAAGGAAGTTGTTGAAAAGCATCAAGGATGGATTTTAGTAACAACTTCGAGACGAACTCAAAAAGATGTCGAGGAAACTGTTAAAAGAAAGTTGTCTAATTTTGCTTTATGTCCATTTTTAATTATTGCAACCGAAAATAATGTGCCAGAGGCCGTTGGCGGTATTTTAGGGATTTCTGATATTGTTATTATTTCTTCAGATAGCATTTCTATGATTTCAGAAGCTGTGAGTTCTGGCAAAACTGTCATTGTGTTTGATGCTGAAAACAAAAAAACAAACTGTAAGGGAAAGCATGAAGTTTTTGTAGAGAATTTATTTAAGCAAGAACATGTTTTGAGGGCGAAAACGCATGAAATTGGGCAGGTTTTAAATAATGTTATTGAAAAAAATATTACCACTAAGCCTATTTGTGATCAACAAATTTTGCTTGAGGCTGCACGTCAAATTATATGAGAGTACTTCAAATTCTTCCAGAATTGAATGTGGGTGGTGTTGAGACCGGAACTGTAGACTTGTCTCGGTATTTAGTTGAGCATGGGCACCAGTCGTTTGTTGTGTCTCATGGGGGCGATCTTGTTGCAGATCTCGAAAAAACAGGAGGGAAGCATTTTAAGCTTCCTGTGCACAAAAAGAATCTTTGGACAGCAGTTTATTCAGTTAAGAAACTTGCTGAAATTATTATTAGAGAAAAGATTGATTTGGTTCATGTGCGATCGCGTGTTCCTGGATGGATTGCTTATTTTGCGTGTCGAAAAACGAGGACACCTTTTTTGACAACGTGCCATGGGTATTACTCGAAGAATTTATTTGGGCGAGTGATGGGATGGAGCAAGTTTGTCATTGTCCCAAGCCAAGTCATTGGTCAGCATATGATTCAGAATTTCAATGTTTTACCTGAGAATATTCGTCTCATTCCAAGAAGCGTAGATCTTAGAAAGTACGATATTCCTCACAAGAGTATCGCTGGAGGGTCAGGATATGTTGTTTCGATTGTCGGTCGTATTACTCCTTTGAAGGGGCATGAGTATTTTTTAAAATCAATGGCACGTGTTGTTCGTCATTTTCCATATATGAAGATTTGGATTATTGGAGATGCATCACCAAAAAAACAATCTTATAAAGATGGGCTTGAGGCGCTGACAAGGCGTCTAGGGCTTTCGGATAACGTTGAATTTCTAGGAAATCGTCGGGATATTCCAGAGCTTTTATCCAAGACTGATGTGTTAGTTCTTTCGACGGTAACGCAGGAGTCATTTGGTCGCGTTATTGTTGAGGCGCAGGCTGCAGGAGTTCCTGTCGTCGCAACAAAAGTCGGTGGCGTTGTTGAAATTATTGATCATGAAAAAACAGGACTTTTAGTTTTACCGAGACAGCCTGAAGAGATGGCTGAGGCTGTTGTTCGTCTGCTGGAGGATAAAGCACTAGCGGCGCGGCTTGTTGCAAATGCAAAGCAAAAGATATTATCAAATTATACACTTGAGCATATGGCAAGCCAAACGCTTAAAGTTTATGAGGAGCTTTTAAAGAAAATTAATATTCTTGTTATTAAGTTTAGTGCGATTGGTGACGTTATTCTCGTAACGCCGTCTTTACGCGCATTGAGGGAAAAATATCCTTTTGCTAAAATATATTGTCTTGTAGGAAAAGAAGCTCGAGAAATTTTGCAACGATGTCCATATATTGATGACCTTATTGTTTATGATTCAAAAGATAAGAATAGAGGCTGGTGGGGAATTTGGAAGCTAGCAAGAAGATTGCGAAGATACAAGCTGGACAAGACGATTGATTTTCAGAATAATCGAAAAAGTCATTTGTTGGCATTTTTGAGTTTTTGCTTACAGCGATATGGGTATAAAAATAAAAAATGGGGACATCTTTTGTCTAATGTATTTTAGATGATGGAGGTCCAATGCCTGCTGTTTTGCATCAGTTTCGCATTTTAAGAGAACTAGACATTTTTCCTCAAAGTCAGCTTTTAGAATTATGGTTGTCGAGAGAAGATCAGAAGTACATTAAGGAGCTTTTGCAAGGACAATGGGTTAATGAGAATGCTCGACTTGTTGGAATTCATCTAGCGGCATCGCAGCGTTGGGCAACGAAATCTTGGAGCCTTGAGCATATTGCACAACTTTGTGACATGTTGGCTGCGAAGAATATTCGAACAATTATAACCGGAGCAGAAAAGGACATCTCTTTAATGCAAAAACTTTCGAGGATGACAAAGGCAAAGCCAGTTGATTGTGTTGGAAAAACAAATATTTTACAACTTGCTGCGCTTATTAAGTCTTGCTGTGTTTATATCGCACCTGACTCTGCTCCACTACATATTGCAGCAGCAGTGCGGACACCGTTTATTGCCTTGTTTGGCCCGACGGATCCAGTACGTCATATGCCGCCCGCAAAGGTGTTTCGAACGCTTTTTCAACGCATTGATTGTGCGCCATGCTATCAAGGTCAGTGTCCGATTCAGACGCATGCCTGTATGAAGAAAATAACACCAGAGCAAGTTTTGGAAGAAGTAGAGCAGTTAATGCAAACACCATCAAGATCATGAATATTTTAATTTTAACAACACATTTTAATACTGGTGGCATTACAAGTTATGTTTTAACTTTAGCAAAAGGGTTGCGTAAAAATAATCATAAAGTTTTTGTGGTATCAAGCGGCGGAAACATGGTGGCTGATATTGAGCGCGCAGGTGTTAAGCATGTGTGTTTTGATATTCGCACAAAATCAGAAGTAAGTCCCAAACTTTATCGAGCGCTGCCTAAGCTGCTACGATTTATTAAAGAAAACAATATTGATGTTATTCATTCGCAAACAAGAATTGCCCAAGTGTTGGCTGCAATATTATCTAAAATAAGTCCTGTCAAACATGTATCGACATGTCATGGATTTTTTAAGGTGCGCTTATTTAGACGGATTTTTCCATGTTGGGGAGACGCGACTATTGCCATTAGTCGTCAAGTTGAGGATCATTTGCTTCATGATTTCCATCTTTCCTCTAGCAAGGTTTTTTGGGTTATTCACGGCATTTCATGTGACTTGAATCTTTTAAGCCAAGAAGAATCCTTGAAGAAAAGAAAAGAGTTTGGCGTTGCACCAGGTCCTTTAGTAGGTATTGTTGCTCGGCTATCAAATGTGAAAGGTCATGATATCCTTATTAATGCTATGCGTAAAGTTGTTGATAAAAAGAATGATGCACGACTTCTTGTTGTCGGCCGAGGAAAAATAGAAGATCATTTAAAGGAGATGAGGAAGAATTTGGGGCTTGAGGATAATATTATTTTTTTACCTATTATTAATCAGGTTGATACTATTTTGTCTATATTGGATATTTTTGTTATGCCATCTCGACAAGAAGGGCTTGGGCTTTCCGTGATGGAAGCGCAAGCGCAAGGTTTGCCCGTTGTTGCGTCGCGAGTGGGAGGAATTCCTAGCCTGATCGATAACGGCACAACAGGAATTCTTGTGCCGCCAGAAAATGTGGATGAGCTTGCAGCGGCTTTGATATATTTGATTGAAAATCCAGACCAAGCCAAGCAGATTGGGCAAAGAGCCAAGGTGTTTGCTAAAGAAAATTTTTCTATTCAGCGTATGATTAATCAAACGTATGCTGTTTATGAAAAAGTTTGTGAAAAAACTAAACGTTAGAGATTCCGACACCCTTCGGTGAGGGATAAATTCGTTCAACAAATTTATGTTGTTTAAAAGGCTCTGTACGGCTGAAACTTATTTATGCAAAATATTCTTGTTGTTAATGTTAATTGGTTGGGTGATGTTATTTTTTCATCGCCAGCATTTAAAGCGCTTAAGGAAAAATATCCAGAAAGTCATGTGGCGTGTTTGGGTGTTCCGCGCGTTGCCGAAGTTTTAGAGCATATTGATGGGATCGACGAGGTTATTGTTTATGAAGAGAAAGGGTGTCATGCGAGTCTTTTGGGAAAGTTGAGATTAATCAATCAACTCCGAAAAAAACGTTTTGACATTGTTTTTTTGTTTCACAGATCTTTGACACGGGCTTTGTTAGTTTTTATGGCAGGAATCCCAATTCGTGTTGGGTATGATGCCAAAAAAAGAGGGATGTTTTTAACGCATAGAGTCAAACCTTTGATTGGAGTTGTTCATCGAAGCGATTTTTATTTGAACGTCATTGAATTTTTTCGCATCGAGGTTAAAGATAGAAATTATTATTTAAAAGTTTATGATGAGGATATCGAATTTGTTAGTAAGCTTTTTAAGGACAATGGAATAAAGAGCGATGATTTTGTAATTGTTTTAAATACGGGTGGCAATTGGGATTTAAAACAATGGTCTGAAGAAAGTTTTTCTTTTCTTATTGATCAGATCGCTAAAGAGTTTCGATTTAAAATAGTTTTAACAGGCGGGTTAAAAGATGTTGAGCGTGTTGAAAGAATTATTGCTGGTTTAAAAAACGATGTTGTTAATTTTGCTGGGAAAACAAATCTTTCACAACTCATGGGAGTTATGCAAAGGGCAGATGTAGTCATTTCAGCAGACTCAGGGCCGTTGCATGTGGCGAGCAGTGTTGGGTGGACCAACCACGTAACCTGGCAAAAAGTGTGACGGTGGAATAAGTAACTTAAGAAATATATAACAATCAATTAGATGAAAAAAGTAGCATTAATTACCGGTA